>NZ_JAMXSG010000009.1:0-49867 GCF_024124365.1 Pseudonocardia sp. McavD-2-B | reverse complement strand
CGGGGGCGTCGACGGGGTCTGGGCGCCCGGGCCGGTGGACTGCGGCACGATCGACCTCGCCCACGCCGCGCCCGCCGCGCCCGCGGTGCTGCCCGACCTGGTCGCCCGCGCCGTCGAACGGGGCGCCGCGGAGCTGGCCGGACACGGTTACGGCCCGGACGGCCTGCCCGCGCTGCGGGCCGCGATCGCCGACCGGTTCACCGCCCGGGGGCTCCCGACCGGGCCGGAGCAGGTCGTCGTGACGGGCGGGGCGCTGCAGGCGATCGGGATCGTCGTCGCCGAGCTGGCCGGGCCCGGCGACCGGGTGCTCGTCGAGCACCCCACCTACCCGTCGGCGCTCGACGTCGTCTCCGACGCGGGGGCGGTCGCCGTCTCGGTGTCGGGGGACGGCGCCGACGCGACCCCGCAGACCGTGCTGCCGCGGGCCGCCCGGCAGACCGCGGCGCGGGTCGCGTACCTGATGGCGGACTTCCAGAACCCCACCGGCCGCCTCCTCGACGACGGCGCCCGCGCCCGGCTCGTGCAGCGCCTCGCCCGCCAGGGCACGGTCGCCCTGGTCGACGAGACCTTCGCCGAGCTGGACCTGCGCGAGGGCGCCACGGGGCCGCTGCCGTGCGCCGCGCACGCCGCCGGTCCGGACGACGTCGTCACCGTCGGAGGGCTGAGCAAGATCGCCTGGGGCGGGCTGCGGATCGGCTGGATCCGGGCCGGCCGCGAGCGGGCCGCCCGGATGCGACGACGGCTGGCCCGCGCCCAGCTGGCGCTGCCGGTACTGGAGCAGCTCGTCGCCGTCGAGGTGCTGGAGCGGCTCGACGTGCTGCGGGCCGAACGGGTCGGGGTGCTGCGCACCCGGCGCGACCTGCTGGTCGCCGAGCTCGCCGCGGCCCTGCCGGACTGGCGCTTCACCGTCCCCGACGGCGGGCTGGCGCTGTGGTGCGACCTCGGTGCGCACGTCTCGACGGCGCTGACCGCTGCCGCCCCGCGACACGGCCTGGTGCTGGCGCCCGGCCCGCGGTTCGGGGCCGGGCACGCGTTCACCGACCGGTTGCGGGTGCCCTTCACCCACCCCGGTCCGGTGGCGGCCGAGGCGGTACGGCGCCTGGCCCGCACCGCCCGTGACGTCGCCGGGCCGGGCCGGACGACCGGCGCCGACCCGGCGACCCGGGCCGGCGTCGTCGTCTGAGGCGGGCCGGTGGCGGTCTCCGACGCCTACTTCAGGCCGGATCGGACGAAGCCGTCGACGATCCGGCGTTGCAGCACCAGATAGAGCAGCAGCACCGGGAGGCAGGCCATTCCGGCGGTCGCCATCATCGGCCCCCAGTCGTTTCCCTCGGTGCCCATGAAACTGCGCAGACCCAGCTGCAGGACCGCATTCGTGCGCTGCAGCACCAGGGCCGGCCAGAAGTACTCGTTCCAGGCGTTGATGAACAGCAGCACGCCGAGCGCGGCGAGGGCCGGGCCGAGATTCGGTACCACGACGGTCCACAGCGTCGACCAGGCGTTGCGCCCGTCCATCCGGGCGGCCTCGAGGAGCTCGAACGGCACCGAGCGGACGTGCGCGCGCAGCATGATCACGGCCAGCGCGGAGCACAGGTTCGGGATGACGACCCCGGCGACGGAGTTCAGCGTGCCGAGCTGGTTGAGCAGCACGTAGTTCGGCACCATCGTCACCTGGAACGGCACCAACCAGGTCGCCACGAACAGCAGGTACAGCACGTTCCGGAAGCGGAACCGCCAGGCCGCGAACGCGTACCCGGCCAGCAGCCCGGTGAGGAGCTGGCCCAGCGCGATCATCACCGCCATCACGGTGGTGTTCAGCAACAGCCGCGGCATGTCGACGGCGCCCCAGGCCTCGGCGTAGCTCGCACCGGACAGCGGCCAGGGGAACGGGCTGAGCGAGTGGACGTCCTCGGGGGCGCGCAGCGAGGTGGCGTAGAGCCAGTACACCGGCACGATCGCGGCCAGCCCCAGCAGCCCGAGGACGAGGTGTCCGACGATCCCGCGGGACCGTGGCACCGCCGCTCCGACGATCTCACGAGTCATGGAACGACAACCGTTCGGTGAGACGCACCAGCACCAGGGCGAGTGCCCCGAACCCGAGGAAGAAGATCATCCCCGCGGCCGCGCCCAGCCCGGCGTCGAACGAGCCGAAGGCGTAGTCCCACAGCAGGTAGTAGACGTTCGTCGTGGCGCCGGACGGCCCGCCCCGGGTGAGGGTGTCGACCAGGGGGAAGCTCCACTGGGCGGCCAGCAGCAGCGTCATGAGCAGCAGGAACGACAACGTCGGTGACAGCAGCGGCACCGTGATCCAGCGGGTGGTCTGCCACCGGGTGGCGCCGTCGAGCGAGGCGGCGGCCGAGTACTCGGAGTCGATCCCGGCCAGTCCGGCCGCCACGACGAGCGTCGCGAAGCCCAGCACGTGCCAGCCGGTGATCACGATGACGGCGGCCTGGGCGGGCCCGGGCTCCTGCAGCCAGTTGACCGGCGTGCCGAGCAACCGGTTCACCAGACCGTCGCGGGGGTCGAGCATCCACTGCCAGACCGCCGCGCCGGCGACCGGTGCGACGAGCATCGGCGCGAACACCAGCGCCTGGTACACGGTGGCGGCCCGGCCGTGCACCTGCCGCGCCAGCAGGCCGACGACCGTGGGCACCACCAGCGTGAACGGCAGCAGCCCGAGGATCAGCACCGCGGTGCGGCCGACCGATGACGAGAAGTCCGGCAGCGCGAACAACCGCTCGTAGTTGGCGAACCCGACCCAGGTCGCCGGGCTGGTCGGCAGGAGGTTCCAGGAGAGGAACGACAGCTGCACCGTCGTGGCCAGCGGCCGGTAGACCCACACCACCAGCAGCGCGAGCCCCGGCAGGAGGAACAGGTAGGGCGGCGCGGCCCGGGCGGCCCGGGTCGTCCACGGCAGCCGCACCGGCGCCGGAGCGTCGGTGCGCTCCGGCGCCGGGACCTCGACGAGCGTGCTCACCGGGGGACCCGCTCTGCCATCCAGGCGATCCGCTCGGCGGCGTCGACGTCGTACACGGGGGCGCCGTCGAGGGGCACCGCCGAGGCGACCGCGGCCTCGTCGAACAGGTCGATCCGGCTCAGCGCCGCGCCGGACACCCCGCGCAGGCGCCCGGCAGGCGGGAACACGTCCACCTGGTAGACCAGCGCGGGTGCCACCCACACCGGGATCCCGGCGAGCACACCCGCCCCGGCGTGGTGGGCGTGACCGCAGACGATCATCCGCACGTCCGAACCCGCCAGCACAGCGGCGAGCCGCTCCGGCTCCCGCAGCCGCAGCAGGTCGACCGAGGGAACGGGCGACGGGAGCGGCGGATGGTGCAGGACGAGCACCGTCCCCCCGGGGGCCGGCACCGCGAGCTCGGTGGCGAGCCGGTCGAGCTGCTCGGGGCCGATCCGCCCGTGGTGGTGGCCCGCGATGGTGCTGTCCACCGCCACGATCCGGGTGTCCCCGGCCCACACCACGCGGTCCGGGCTGCCGAAGACGGCGGTGAAGGCATCGAGCTCGTCGTGGTTGCCCATCACCGGGACGACGGGCACGTCCAGCGGCTCCAGGAGCTCGGTGAGCAGCGCGTAGGCGGCCGGCTCGCCGTCCGCGGCGAGGTCGCCGGGCAGGAGCAGGGCGTCCGGCGGCGGGCCCGCGGTGACCCGGGCCAGGGCCGCCCGCAGCGTCACGGCGGAGGCGGGGTCGTCGTTCAGATGGGTGTCGGAGACGATCGCGAGCCGGCTCACCGGGCCCCCAGCAGGGCCTGGCCGCGCTGCTGGGCGGCGAGCAGCGTGGACCGCGGGTCGGCGCCCTGCAGCACGACCTGCTCGACGGCGCCCATCATCCCGTCGCGGATCTGCAGGTAGTCGTTGCCGGGGAAGGACACCCACGGCTCCATCCGGCCGAGCTGCTCGATGTTGATCCCGGCGGTCGGGTTCGCCGCCGCCCAGTCCTTGAGCGTGGACTGCACCAGCCCGGTCCGCAGCGGCAGGTAGCCGATGTTCTGCGCGATCCGGGTGAACGCCTCGTCGCTGGTCAGGAACGTCAGCAGCTCCCAGGCCGCACGCTGCTCCGGCCCGCCGTCGGCGAGCACGTAGAGCGTGGCCCCGGAGTTCGTCGGGACGGCCGGGGCGCTGCCGAAGGACGGCATCGCGGCCCCGCGCAGCTCCCAGCCGGCGCCCGCCGCGCCCTTGCCGAACGTGCCCTGCAGGGAGGAGGACTCGAGGATCATGCCCAGGTCACCGCGAGCGA
Source organism: Pseudonocardia sp. McavD-2-B (assembly GCF_024124365.1). Lineage (NCBI taxonomy): Bacteria > Bacillati > Actinomycetota > Actinomycetes > Pseudonocardiales > Pseudonocardiaceae > Pseudonocardia > Pseudonocardia sp. McavD-2-B. The sequence goes on along the minus strand of NZ_JAMXSG010000009.1, from coordinate 45,615 downwards.
ACGCCTCGACGGCCTGCTGCTGGGTGAACTTCGGGGTGGCGCCGGAGCGCACCATGTCGGCGAACGTCGCCACGGCCTCCACGGCCTCCGGATCGGCGTACCGCAGGGTGGTCCGGTCCTCGGAGAGCACCCGGCCGCCGTTGGACCGGACGAGGCTCTGCAGGCACCAGTCCTTCGCGACCGTGGTCACGCAGTCGGCGTAGGCGCCCTCCTCGCCGGTCGCCGCCCGGATCCTGGCGGCGGCGTCGGCGACCCCGGCCCAGGTGGCGGGGGGCTCCGCCGGGTCGAGCCCGGCGGCGCGGAAGAGCGAGGCGTTGTAGTAGAGCACCGGGGTGGACAGCACGAACGGCACGCCGTAGGTCCTGCCGTGCAGCGTCCCGAGGCCGGTCGTGGCCGGGGCGAACGGGTGCGGTCCGCCGAAGTTCCGGGCGACGGCGTCCGCCCCGACCAGGTCGTCGAGCGGCTTGGCGCCGAGCTGGTCCACGAGGAACCCCATGTCGGAGAACCCGACCTGGACGAGGTCGGGGGCCTTCCCGGTCGCGGCCTGGGTCCGGATGCTCGAGATGGTGTCGGCGGCGGGGTTAGGACTGGTGCCCTGCGGCCTCTGCGCGACGACGGTGATGTCCGGGTGCCGGGCGTGGAAGGTCTCCAGCAGATCGGTGAACGTGTCGGTCCACGGTCCGGCCTGGCCGAGGTTGTAGGACTCGAACGTGATCGTGACCTGGTGGCCGGGGGCGAGCTCGGGGGCACGCGCGACGGTGCCGGGCGCGGTGCCGGCGGAACCGCCGACCCCGCATCCGGCGAGCAGCGCGACCGCGGCCAGCGCGGCCGCGACGAGACGGAGGTGACGCATGTCGACTCCTCGGTGTCAGACCGCGACGGGGGCGCGGGTCGGCTCGGGGGTACGCACCAGCCGGCGTCCGCCGGTGGCGGAGAACAGGTGCACGCGGTCGGGATCGGCGGTGAGCCGGACGTGGTCGTCGACGGCGAGACCGAGCGGGCGGGGGCCGCGCAGGGCGAGCCGGCCGGACCCCACGTCGAGGTGCGCGACCTCCTCGCCGCCCAGGTTCTCGACGAGCCGGACGGTGCCCCGCCAGGTGGCGGCTCCCTCGCCGACCCGCAGGTGCTCGGGCCGGACGCCGACGAGCACGTCCCGGTCCTCGTCGTCGCCGGGGCCGAGCGGGACGTCCACGCCGTCGCCGACCGCCCGCAGCAGGCCGTCGGTGCTCTGCAGCCGGGCGGGCAGCAGACCGATCGCGGGGGAGCCGACGAACCCCGCGACGAAGGTCGAGGCCGGGGTGTCGTAGACCTCCTCCGGCGTCCCGACCTGCTCCAGCCGCCCGCCGTTCAGCACGGCGATCCGGGTCGCCATCGTCATCGCCTCGACCTGGTCGTGGGTGACGTGGACGAACGTGGAGCGCAGCCTGCGGTGCAGGTGGGTCAGCTCGGCGCGGGTCGCGGTGCGCAGGGTGGCGTCCAGGTTGGACAGCGGCTCGTCGAGCAGGAACGCACCCGGTTCCCTCACCAGTGCCCGTCCCAGCGCGACCCGCTGACGCTGTCCCCCGGACAGCTCCCTCGGGCGCCGGTCCAGCAACTCCTCCAGGCCGAGGACCGAGGCGACCTCGGCGACCCGCGCGCCGACGTCCCGGCGTCGGCGGGTGCGCAGCGGGAAGCCGATGTTCTTCGCGACGGTCAGGTGCGGGTAGAGCGCGTAGCTCTGGAAGACCATGGCCAGGTCGCGTTCGCGCGGGGCGGCGGTGGTGATGTCGCGGCCGTCGAGCAGGACCCGGCCGCCGGTCGGCGGGGTCAGCCCGGCGACCATGCGCAGCAGGGTCGACTTCCCGCAGCCCGACGGGCCGAGCAGGACGAGGAACTCGCCGTCGGCGATGTCGAGCGAGATGCCGTCGACCGCCGTGACGTCACCGAAGCGGCGGGTCAGGCCGTCGATCTGGATGCGGCTCACCGCGGGTCTCCTTCGGGTGGTGGGTTGCCGCGGATGTCACCAGCGCGGGATGGCGTCGCGGTGAACAGCGGCGCCCGTGAGGGGCGCGACGGCCTCGGTGGGGCGTGGCGAGGTGTCGCTGACCAGCGACGATCGGAATCCCCGGTCGCTCGATACGAGGTCGGGCACGAGCCCGGGCCGCCTCCGCGCGCCGACCCGGGACCTCGTCCGCCCGTGGTCACGCGACGTTCGCCCGGCCGTCGTCCGGCGGCGACCGGCGCGGCCTACCGTCGCGGGCACCCGTGGAGAGGAGGGCAGGCCCATGGAGCTCCGTCACCTGCGGGCCTTCCTGGCGATCGCGGACGAACTCCACTTCGGCCGGGCCGCCCGGAGACTGCACCTCGCCCAGCCGTCGCTCTCGCAGCAGCTGCAGCGCCTCGAGCGCGACGTCGGGGTGGAGCTGGTGCGCCGGAGCTCCCACGAGGTACGGCTGACCCCGGCGGGCGAGGTCTTCCGGGGGGAGGCCCGCAGGCTCCTGGACCAGGCCGACCGCGCCGTGGCGGCGGCCCATGCGGTCGCGTCGGGCCGGGCGGGGACGCTCACCATCGGCTTCAACTTCCCCGCCGGGCAGGACGTGCTGCCCGCGGCGTTGGCCGCGCTCAACGCCGAGCACCCCCACGTGCAGACCCAGCTGTGGGAACGGCGGACCGGGCCCCAGGTGGAGGGGCTGCTGGCCGGCGAACTGGACGTCGGGTTCGTCTACGGCAGACCGACCAGCCCGCAGCTGTCCTCCACCGAGCTGATGACGGTCCCGGTCGTCGCGGTGGTCGGGGAACGGCATCCGTGGGCGGGTCGCGAGAGCGTGCCGATCCGCATGCTGGACCGCCAGCCCTGCCTGCTGTTCCGGCGCGAGCAGAGTCCCGCGATGTACGACGCGATCATGGGCGCCGTCGACCGCGCGGGCATCAAACTGACGGTCACCGCCGAGGTGGACGATCCCGTCGCGACCAGTGTGTTCGTCACCGCGCGGCAGGTGATCGGGTTCGCCTCGGCGTCACGGGCGGCCCGGGCCCGGTCCCAGGGCCTCGCCGCCGTGCTGCTGACCGATCCCTCGCCGACCCTGACCCTGCACGTCGTGTGGCGGACCGAGGACCGGACACCGTTGGTGGACGCACTGCTCGGCGCCCTCGGCGCCGCCGGTCCCTACACGTTCGCGCGGACCTGACCGCGGCGACGCCGGGTGTCACCGGTGCACTCCGCCGCCGGACCCGGCCGGGCCGCCGCGGAGTGCACCGGGGTCGTGCGCGCCCGCCGGCGTCGCCGGCGACGCCGAACGGGGTCAGATCACCAGGTCGATCACCAGCACCAGGACCAGGCCGGAGACCGAGATGACGGTCTCCATGATCGACCAGGTCCTGATGTTCTGGCCGACGGTGAGCCCGAAGTACTCCTTGACCAGCCAGAACCCGGCGTCGTTGACGTGGGAGAAGAACAGCGAGCCCGCGCCGATCGCCAGTACCAGCAGCGAGGTCTGGGTCGGGTCGAGCGTCGGCAGCAGCGGGACGAGGATGCCCGCGGCGGTCACCGTCGCCACCGTCGCCGACCCGGTCGCGAGCCGGATCGCCACCGCGACCAGCCAGCCCAGCAGCAGCGCGGAGATGCCGGCGCCGGTGGCCCAGCCGGCGATCATCGCGCCGATCCCGGTGTCGACCAGGGTCTGCTTGAACCCGCCGCCCGCGGCGACGATCAGCACGATCCCGGCGATGGCGGGCAGCGACCGCTCCAGCGAGCCCATGATCCCGGCGCGGTTCATGCCGGATCCGGTGCCGAGGGTGACCATCGCGACCAGCACCGAGAGCAGCAGCGCGACCAGCGGGGTACCGACGAAGTCCAGCGCGGCGCGTACCGGGTTGCCCTCGGGTGCGGCGATGTCGCCGACGGCCTTGCCCATCATCAGCACGACCGGCAGCAGCACGGTGAGCAGGGTGGCGGCGAACCCGGGGCGCCGGGTGGGCCCGCCGTCCGGGGCGTCGCGATCGACGACGGCGTCGCCGCCCGAGCCGCTGCCGGAGCCGGTGTCCGGGTCGGTGCCGGTGGTGGCACCGGCCGATCCGCCGGACGGGGTGCTGGTCCCGGCCGCGACCCGGGATTCGAAGAGCGCCGGCGGGGACACGTCGACCCAGCGGGCCGCGACCTTCGCGAACAGCGGTCCGGCCAGGACGACGACCGGGATCGACACGAGCACGCCGAGGGCCAGGGTGATGCCCAGGTCGGCGTCGAGGATGCCGATCGCGGCGAGCGGGCCGGGGTGCGGCGGGACCAGGCCGTGCATGGCGGAGAGCCCGGCCAGTGCCGGGATGCCGACGGCGATCAGCGAGACCTGGGCGCGGCGCGCGACCAGGAAGATGACCGGCATCAGGATGACCAGGCCGATCTCGAAGAACATCGGCAGGCCGATCAGTGCGCCGACGGCGGCCATCGACCACGGCAGCGTCCGCGGGCCGGAGCGGGAGACGATCGTGTCGACCAGCCGGTCGGCGCCGCCGGAGTCGGCGAGCAGCTTGCCGAACATCGCGCCCAGCGCGATCAGCGTGCCGACGCTCGCGGCGGTGGAGCCGAAGCCGTCGGAGAAGGCCTCCACGGCGTCGCCCATCGACATACCCGCCACGCCCGCGACGAGCAGCGAGCCGATGGTCAGTGCGAGGAACGGGTGCAGCGAGAACTGCGTGATCAGCAGGACCAGCGCGACGATGCCCACCAGCGCGGCGGTCACCAGGCGACCGGCGGAGGCGACCGGCTGGGCCTGCTCCGCGGCCAGGACGAGTGCGGGGTGCAGTGTCATCGCGGGGCCACCTCCGGCCCGGTGACGGCGACGGCGCCCGCGACGATCTCGTCGACCGGCCGGCGGATGTCCAGCGTCGTCGCGGCTTCGTCGGCGGCCGGCGGCTCCAGGGTGGCCAGCTGGGAGTCGAGCAGCGCGGTCGGCATGAAGTGCCCGGAGCGCCCGCCCATGCGCTCGGCGAGCACGGCGGCGTCACCGGACAGGTGCACGAACACCGTCGACGGCGCGTGCGAGCGCAGCCGGTCGCGGTAGGCGCGGCGCAGCGCAGAGCAGGCGACGACGAGCCCGGTGCCGGTGTGCTCGGCCAGCCGGGCGCCGACGGCGTCGAGCCAGGGCTCGCGGTCGGCGTCGGTGAGCGGGATCCCCTGGGCCATCTTCGCGACGTTCGCGGCCGGGTGCAGGCCGTCGGAGTCGGTGAAGGGGACACCGAGGGCGTCGGCGAGGGCGGCGCCGACGGTGGACTTCCCGGAGCCGGACACCCCCATCACGACGACGAGCGGGTGGGGTGGTGGCTGCTGTGTCGCCGGCTGGTGCGTCACTGCATCGGCTCCTCACGGGTGTGGCGGCATCGGCACGCGGACCGGGACTACCCGGACCGTGGTGGGACCAGCGTCGGCTATTAGTAGTACTTTTTCAACACCGAATCGGTTCAGATATGTCGTATCGCGTCGCCGGGCCCATGCAGTGGCACGATTCGGGGCGTGGGTGGCGCACCGGAGGGTCTGCACGGGGACGTCCTGGACCGGCTCGGTACTGCGATCGCCGCGGGGACCATCGGGGCGGGCGAGGTTCTGCGGGCCGAGGAGCTGGTCGCGCGCTACGGCGTGTCACGCACCGTCGTCCGGGAGGCCGTGCGCGTACTGGAGTCGATGGGCCTGGTGCGCAGCAGGCGCCGGGTCGGCACGACGGTCGCCCCGCGGGAGCAGTGGAACGTGCACGACCCGCGGGTGATCCGCTGGCGGCTGGACGGTCCCGGCCGCGACGAGCAGCTGCGGTCACTGTCCGAGCTGCGCTGCGGGGTGGAGCCGCTGGCCGCGGAGCTGGCCGCCGACCGGGCCACTCCCGAGCAGTGCGGTGTGCTCGTCGGCGCGGTGATGGACATGGCCGTGCACGGACGGTCCGGAGACCTGCTGGCCTACCTGGAGGCCGATGTCGTGTTCCACCGCACGCTGCTCGCGGCCTCGGGCAACGAGATGGTGGCCGCGCTGGGCGACATCGTCGCCGAGGTGCTGGCCGGGCGCACCCGGCACCACCTGATGCCCAGCCGGCCGGAGCCCGACGCGATCCGTCTGCACCGCGACGTCGCCGACGCCGTCCGGTCCGGTGACCCGGCGGGTGCCGGAGCGGCGATGCGCGAGATCCTGCGTGAGGCGGACGCGGCGATGCGGGCCGGTGTGGCGCGCGCTCCGGGTCCTCGATTGTGATGATGGTGCGGATCCGGACGTATCAATTCGTCGTCCGCAACCGATCATAGGGAGACCGTCGTGTGCGACGGGGCCGCGGCACCACGTCGCGGGACGGTGCCGAATGAGTGAGATGATCTCGCAATGTCCGTGCGGCGGGTGACGGAAGAACTGCAACGGCTGGGCATGTCGGGGTACGAGGCGAAGGCCTATGTCGCCCTGGTCGGTGCCGGCGAGGCGGTGAACGGCTACGAGGTGGCGAAGCGGTCGGGGGTGCCGCGCAGCACCGTCTACGAGACGCTGGGCAAGCTCGTCGGCCGCGGCGCGGCGTTCGAGGTGCGGGCCGCCGACGGCACCGGCTACGTCCCGTTGCCGCCCGCGACGCTGCTGGAGCGGATGCGCCGCGACTTCGACCGCACGCTGGGCATCCTGCAGAACGAGATCCCGCGGCTGACCGCGCCACCGCAGGTGCGGCTGGTGCACTCGCTGACCGAGCGCCGGATGCTGCTCGAACGGGCCGAGGACGTCGCCGCCGCGGCCCGCTCCGAGCTGTACGTGCTCGGCTGGCCGGAGGACGTCGAGGCGCTCAAGCCCACGATCCGCCGGGCCGAGGAGCACGGCGTCGACGTGGCCACGGTCGTCTTCGGCGCCGACGACGACCCGGTCGGCTGGCACACCGAGCACCGCTACTCGGCCCCGTCGGCGGTCGAGGGCATCCTCGGCCGGCGGATGCTCGTCGTCGTCGCGGACCGGGACCAGACCGTGATCGGGGGCCTCGCCACCGACCGCACCTGGGGCCTCTACACCGACGACCCGGCCGCGGTGCTGCTCGCGTACCACTACGTGTGCCACGACATCGCGATGCACCGCGTCGCCGACCGGTTCGCCGACCACGGCTTCGACGAGTTCTGGGCCGGCGACCCCGCCCTGCGCCGGATGCGCGAGCCCGTCGGCGAGCCGGTCCGGGCCGTCGACGGCGCGCCGCGGTCCGTCGGCCCGGAGACCGACGACCTGGGCGCCGACATCGAGGACCTGGGCGACGACGAGGACGGGCGCAGCCGGGCAGGCTGAACGTCGCAGATCAGCCGGCGGGGACCTGCTCCGGCCTGCGCCCGCCCAGGTGCCGGCCGAAGAAGTCGAGGATGATCTGCGCCCGCTGGACGCGGTGGCGCGGCGACCCGTCGCGCGACATCCCGTGGCTCTCCTCCGGGAACCGCCAGTACTCCACCGGCCGCCCGAGCAGCCGCAGCGCGAGGTACAGCGCGTCGGCCTGCTCGACGTGGCACCGCAGGTCGTCCTCGGAGTGCAGGATCAGCATCGGCACGTCGATGCCGCGGACGTGGTGCAGCGGGGACATCCGCCGGAACTCCTCCGGCGCGTCCAGCACCGAGACCCCGATGTCGTGGCGGAACGCGCCTGCGACGTCGGAACTCCACTCCATCGACTCCAGGTTGTTCACCGCCCGCTCGCTGCACGCGGCGGCGAACCGGGCGGAGTGGTGGGCGGCCAGCCACGACGTGAGGTAGCCGCCGTAGGACCCGCCGAGGACGCCCACCCGGCCCCGGTCGAGCTGGTCGAAGGTCGCGAGGGCGCCGTCGAGCGCGGCGAGCACGTCGTCGGCGTCGATCCCGCCCCACCCGGTCCCGGGCGCGGTCTCCGCCAGCGGGCTGCGGATCGCCCGGACCCGGTCCTGGGTGTAGCCGGTCGAGCCGTGCGGGTTGCACCAGACGACCGCGTAGCCGGCGCCCGCCCACAGCCGGAACTCGTCGAACCAGGCGTCGGCGTACTGGGTCATCGGCCCGCCGTGGATCGACAGCAGCACCGGGATCAGCCCGCCGTCGCCGGTGGCGGGCTCGTCCGGCAGCAGCACCCAGGTGTCGACGTCGCCGTCCCCGGCCGGGGACGGCACGGCCAGCCGCACCGGGGTGCGCCCGCGCGGCACGGCGTCGTGGAAGGGCTCGGTGAGCGAGGTGAGCCGGCGCAGCGACCCGTCGTCGATGACGTGCAGCTCGCCGAGGTGGTCGTGGTCGGTGACCAGGACGACGGTGGTCCCGCCCGCGCGGTCGTAGGCGGTCACCGCCCGCTCGCCGGTCAGCAGCGCCCGCGCGGTGCCCGCTCCCGCGCCGTCGGCCGCGACCCGGTACAGGTGGATCCCGCCACGGTCCTCGCAGGACACGAGCAGGTGCCCGTCGTCCCAGATCGGGGCGCGGGCGCCGGGAAACGGCCGCCAGGTGCGGTCGACACCGGTCGCGAGGACGTCCTCCCGTCCGGTCGCGACGTCGACCACTGCCGGCGACGCGTGTGCCGGGGACGCCAGGTGGTCGTCGGAGGCCAGGGTGGCCAGCCGGGTGCCGTCCGGCGACCAGGACGGGTGCGTGTGATGGCGGCCGGTGCGGGTGAGCCGCCGCGGCCCGCCCCCGCCACCCGTGGCGTCGACCAGGTAGATCCGCGCGGTCTCGTCCAGGTCCCAGTCCGGCTCGCGGTCCGCGACGACGGCCAGCGTCCGCCCGTCCGGCGACCAGGCGGGCGACGAGTGCTCGTAGGGCCCGCCGGCGACGGCAACCGGGTCGCCACCCCCGGCATCGACGACGAACACCGTCGACGGCCGGTCGATGATCCAGCCCTCCCCGTCCAGCCGGCTGAACAGCCGGTCGATCCGGCGCGGTTCGCGGGCCCGGTCGTCGTCGCCGGTGGCCCAGCGGGCCGCCCGCTCCCGGGACACGAACGCGATCCGCGTGCCGTCCGGCGACCACACCGGCTCGGACACCGGCTCGGGACGCTCGCAGGCCACCACCGGCTCACCCGGGACGCCGATCGGCAGCACCCGCAGCTGCGCGCCGCCGCCCTCCCGCCCGGTGACGACGGCCAGCCGCGTCCCGTCCGGCGACCAGGCGGGGGAGGAGTCGCCGTGCTCGGAGCCGGTCAGCCGGCGCGGCGGACCGCTCCCGTCGGTCGGGGTGAGCCAGATCGCAGTGCGGTACCGGTTGGCGCCGAGGTCGACGCGGCGGACCGCGACGGCGACGACCGTGCCGTCCGGGGACACCGCGGGGACGCCGAGGGTGACCAGTCGTCCGATGTCAGAGGGCTGCACGGGGCCGAAGGTAGGTGCCGGTGCCGCCCGGGGCACCCCCCTTTCCGAACCGGAAACCGGCCCGTGTAGTGTTCTTCATGTCGCAAGGGGCTGTGGCGCAGCTGGTAGCGCACTTGACTGGCAGTCAAGGGGTCAGGGGTTCGAATCCCCTCAGCTCCACCCTTCTTCACCAGGCCAGGACTTCGGTCCTGGCCTTTTTCTTGCCCGGATGCAGTCGTGGTGAGTGACTAGCTGAGTGTCTATGTCGGGCGGTCCGATCGGCGGCTGACTCGTGCCGCACCCGACGAGATCATGGTGCACCGAAAGGCGGACAGGGTCCCTGGTCTGCTGGAGGTGCAGAGGGTGCGGGTTCCGGCGACAAGCTACGTCGGTCGATGGCCGCGCAGTGGTGTCCTGACGGTGACCCCGGATGAAGTTGCCTTCGAGCCGAACGCGGCCGAGAAGCGGCTTCACGCCGACGTCTTCTCGGTCCCGGCATGCGACGTCCGGTCGGTGACGGTCGAGCGCCGGAGCGCGCGTAGACCGACGACGTGGGGCAGCTATCGCGTGCTGTGCATCGAGGCGCAGGGGCGCGCGGACCTGCTGAGGGTCGGCGTTAATCACGGTAGGCAGGTGGCTCCGCTGGTGACGGCGATCCTCGTCGGGACCGCGGACGACCGGGCAGTGCGCCAGATGGAGCGGAAGGCGCGGCAGCAGTTCCCGACCGTGTCGCTGTGGGGCCAGGTGTTCGCGATGTTGTTGCTTCTCGTGGCTCAGGTCGGCCCGGCGCTGCTGTGGGGCGATGCACCGCTCAACGCCGGCCGGATCGGCCTGAGCATCATGATCGCGCTCCTAATGAGCGCTTATCCCGGCGTTCTCATCTACAGGGGTGTTCGGCGGTCGTCCGCGTGATCGTCGGAAGGGAAGATCCCGTCCATGGCGATGGCGCCGTGTTCCAGTACCGGGCGAAGCTGCTGTCGGTGGACAGCCTCGGTCACGGCCGTGCCGCTGTGGCCGACCAGCCGAGAGATGTGCTCCAGCGGCACTCCGGAATCGGAGAGCAGCGAGACGAAGCTGTGGCGTAGCTCGCGTGGCGTCCACTCGGCCGCATCGAGGCCTGCGTCAGCGGCGACGCGTCGGAACGACCGGCGGACGTTGTGCGCGTCCAACTCCGTGCCGTTGCGGGAGGCGAACACGAGATCGGCCCGCCCCGTGGAGACCTCAGGCCTTTCGGCGTGTGCAGCGAGCGCGCGGACTGCCCGGGACGGCAGCGCCAGACGCCGTCGGGACCTGCGGGTCTTGGTGTCGCCGTCCATGCGTACTGAGCGCAGAACGGAGATCGACGGCGGCACCGGTGGATCCTCGTCAGGTGACCCGGCCAGGTCGACATCCTCCCAACGCAGCGCGCGCAGCTCCTCCGTGCGTGCTCCGGTGAGCAGCGACAGCACGACATAGGCGCGCATTGAGCTGGCCTCCGCGGCCCTGAGCAGCTTCTCGGCTTGGGTGAAGGTCAGTGACTTGGACCGCCGTCCCTCGCGCCCGGTTGGGACCGAGCACAGCTCGACGACGTTGCGCATGACCTTGTCCCGAGCCATCGCGTGACGGACGGCCCGGTTCAGCAACGAGTGCATCAGCCGGAGGGTCCGAGTGCTGACGACCCGCGATTCGGCACGAAGCCAACGATCGACGTCATCAGCCGTCAGATCGCGCAGCTTGCGGGCGCCGAGCTGGCCCACGACATGCTTGTTCGCGATCGTCGTGTAGTTCGAGAGGGTCGCGGGGGAGCGACCTGTGAGCCCGTAGGCGATCCAGTCGCGTACGGCGTCGGCCACGGTGTACTTGCCCGCGGGGACAACAGTGCCGTTCTCCTGGTCACGCAGAATCTCGCGCAGCTTCGCCTTGGCGGCGGTCCTGGTGGTGCCGCTGGCTTTGCGCGTGATCCGCTTGCCCCGCCCGTCAAACCCGAGTGTGGCGGTGGCGATCCAGCGCTGGCGGAACTCGTCCTAGTGCAGCCCGCCCTCTCCGCGGCTCCTCCGAGCGGTCATGACGCGGCCTGGAAGGCGGGGACAGTGTCATGTCAGCTCCTCGATCGATGTCATCTGACTAGCGCGTTCTGCCGTCGACTCGCCTGTCCCGCACCCGAGATCGCGAGTCGTTCGGACGGCCGAGGGAATTCACCCAGATCGACTTCCAGTACCATGGTCGCCGCCGTTGTCGACCTCTTGTTGAGCGTGCCCTCTTCACGGCTCCATGGGTCCGTCCTCGACGTCGGATGCATCCGACGCACCCGACAAGCGCTCTTCATTCACGCGCATGCACGCGACGATTGATCTGCGGGCCCGGGAACTTGTCCTCGCGATACCGTCGGTGAAGGATGAGGCGTAATGGTTGGATGACGCCGCGGCGCCCGCACCGGACCACGGTGACCCGGCCGTCGCCGAGGCCGCGGACCGTACGCAGTAGTGCGGCGCCGGACCGCCGTGGTCTCGCTCGATCCGCCGCTGGGCTCGGCTGGCGTGAATCGAGCCTCGACGACCTGGCCGCAGCTCCGCCGCGCGGCCGCGGTGGGCGTCCTGGTAGTGCTCGTGTGGGTGCAGGAGTGCAGGGATTCCCGCGGATCTCACTCCCTGGACCGCCGCGAACATCTTCGACCGCACCGACCCGACCTCGGCGCTGCTGTCCACCCTGGTCGTGTTCGCGGTCGGGTTCGGCGCCGGCCGGTCGGTGGCATCGCCTCGTGTCACCCTTCTGCGCCGGCGTCGGCCCGCGTTCTCGACCCGAAGCCGACAACCGAACCGAGCCCGGCTCGGTCGCTGTCGAGCTGGGTCCCGCATCGCCGGGTACCGGGTTCGCTGACGCCGCGGTCAGCCCGATCGCGTGGAGATCTCGGCGGCGCGGGTGGTGGCCGCCGGTGTGCCGCCGATGCCCCAGTTCTCCGGGGGTGCCTCCAGCACCATGCCGCGCACCGTCGGACGGGGCACGCGGAGGACCTCGGTCAGGACGTCGGTGAAGCGCCTCAGCAGCTCTGCCCGCTGAGCGGCCGGCCGATCCGCGAGCACGACGGCCGTGAAGTAGGGCGCGACCGGCCCGACCTTTCCACCCACGGCCGCGGCCTGCGGCTCGACCAGGTAGACCCGGATGCGCTCGACGGGTGAGCCCAGGACCTCCGCGTACACCGCGCTGAGCCGCTCCAGCAGCTCGGCGCGGTGCTCCGCGGGCACCGTGGCGTAGAGGTGCGCGACCGGCATCACTGCACCCCGTGCCGCGTCCCGCCGTCCACGGTGATCACGCCGGCGTGCAGAGCGGCCGCCTCCGGGGCGAGCAGGGTCTCGACGGTCCAGGCGACTTCATCCAGCGTCGGGAGCCTGCCGAGCGTGGTCTTGGCGCGGTAGCGCTCCCGGATCTGGTCCGCGTCCACGCCCTGTTCCGCCGCCTGCGACGCAATGATCGACGCGAGTCGCGGGGTGTCGAGCGGGCCGGGCGCGATCGTGTGGGTGGTGATCCCGCGGGGCCCGTACAGAGCGCTGATCTGGCGCATCAGGTTGAACACGGCGGCGTTCGCGGTGCCGGGTCCGGCGTCGAGCGGGCCGGGCTCGAGGCCCAGCGACCCGCCGACCGCCACGAACCGCGAACCCGGCTCGAGGCGGTCGCGCACCGCGTGGAGCAGCCGGAGCACGCCGCCGGCCTTGAGGTTCACCGCGGCGCCGAGCGCGGACGGCGCGATCGTGTCGGCGGACCCGCGCACCGGCAGCCCGGCGGCGAACACAGCCATCTGCACAGGTCCGTCGAGCTCGGCGGCGATGGCCTCGACCGAGCCGTCGTCCGCGATATCCGCCACGCACGGCCGCACGCCGGGGTTGTTCGCCGCGAGCTTCGCGAGGGCTCCGCCGTCCCGGCCCACCGCCACGACCTTGTGGCCGCGCGCGGTGAGCCGGGCGGTGATCGCGGAGCCCAGGGCGCCCGACGCGCCGACGACGACGCACGTTCCGATGCGGGTCATCGCGGTCCCTGGTCCCGAAGACGGAGCATGACGGCGCGGGGCTCGGTGAAGAACTCCCGGGAGTACTGCCCGCCCTCACGCCCGACGCCGGAGATCCCCTCGCCGCCGAAGGGCAGGCGCAGGTCGCGCTCGAAGAAGGTGTTGATCCACACCGTCCCGGCCTTCCAGCGCGCGGCCATCCGGTGCGCTCGGTCGAGGTTCTGGGTGAACAGCATCCCGGCCAGCCCGTAGTCCGAGTCGTTGGCGATGGCGAGCGCGTCCTCCTCGGTGTCGAAGCCGAGGACGGTGACGACCGGGCCGAAGATCTCCTCGCGGGCGCAGCGGGCGGCATTCGTGAGGCCGGTGAGGACGGTCGGCGGGTAGTAGAGCCCGCCCAGCGGCGTGCCACCGGTCAGCACGGTGGCGCCCTCAGTGCGCGCGAGGTCGACGTAGCCTGCCACCTTGTCCAGGTGCCGCTGCTCGATCAGCGGCCCGAGGAAGGTGCTGTGCTCCTTGGGATCCCCGACGACGAGCGCCTCCGCCGCCTCGGTGAACCGGGCCAGGAACTCGTCCATGACCGATTTCTGCACGAGCAAGCGGGAGCCCGCCAGGCACACCTGCCCGTTCCCGGCGAAGATCGCCCGGATCGACTGCGGCACGGCGACCTCGAGGTCGGCGTCGGCGAACACGATGTTGGCCGACTTTCCGCCCAGCTCCGCCGACACCGGAGTGTGGTTGGGCGCCGCGGCCTTCAGCACCGCGGCGCCGGTGGCGCTGGAGCCGGTGAACGTGATCCGGTCGACGCGGGGGTCACCGGTCAGCGGGCCCGCGACCTCGTCCCCGCCGAAGCCCTGCACCACGTTCAGCACACCTTCGGGGAGCCCCGCCTCGAGGGCGATCTCCGCGAAGCGCGCCGCGGTCAGCGGCGTCTGCGGCGCAGGCTTGAGCACCACGGTGTTGCCGAACGCGAGGGCGGGTGCGATCTTCCACGTCGCCAGCATCAGCGGCGCGTTCCACGGGCTGATCGCCGACACGACGCCCGCCGGCGGGTAGAGCGTGTAGGACAGCAGCCCGCCGTCCGGGTAGGCCTCGTTGGGTGCCATCGCCGCGTAGTCAGCGAAGAACCGCAGGTTCAGCGCCACGCGCGGGATCTCCGCGTGACCGGACTGCGTGATCGTCTTGCCGCCGTCGCGGGTCTCGGTCAGGGCGAGCTCATCCCGGTGGGCGTCGACGGCGTCGGCGACCGCGTGGAGGATCTTCGCGCGCTCCTTGGGGGTCATCCGGGGCCAGGGGCCGTCGTCGAACGCCTCCCGCGCGGCCGTCAGGGCGGCGTCCCCGTCTGCGGCGGTCCCGCGGGCGACGGTGCCGAGCAGCGACCCGTCGTGCGGGTCCCGGGTCTCGAAGGTGGCGCCGTCGGAGGCGTCCACCCACTCCTTGCCGATCAGATGCCGGATCATCGGGCACCCGCCAGCTCGTGCGCGACGTCGATGATCATGTCTTCCTGGCCGCCGATCACGCCGCGGCGGCCCAGCTCCATGAGTATGTCCCGGGCCGGGACGCCGAACTTCGCCGCCGCGCGCTTGGTCGGGTGGAAGAAGGTCGAGTAGACCCCGGCGTAGCCGAGGATCAGGGCGGTCTCGTCGATGATCTGCGGCTCGGTCATCAGCGGCGCGAGGACGTTCTCCGTGGTCGAGGCCAGCCCGAACAGGTCGACGCCGGTCTCCCAGCCCGCGCGCTCGAAGGCGGCGACGAGCACCTCGGTCTGCGCGTTGCCCGCGCTCGCACCGAGCCCGCGCAGCGACCCGTCGATGTACTGCGCGCCCTCCTCGGCGGCCACCAGAGCATTGCCGATCCCGACGCCCAGGTTGTTGTGCGCGTGGAACCCGATGCCGGTGGACACCGCGGACCGCAGCGCGGCGACGCGGGCGCCCGCCTGCGTCGGGACCATCGCCCCGGCCGAGTCGACGACGTAGATCACGTCCGCGCCGTAGGAGGCCAGCTTGCGCGCCTGCTCGGCGAGCGGCTCCGGCTCGAGCTTGTGGCTCATCATCAGGAACGTCATGACGGAGAGGCCCTCGGCCTTGGCGTACCGGACGGGCTGCTGGGCGCAGTCGGCCTCGGTGCAGTGCACCGCGACCCGGACCGTCTTCGCGCCCGCCTCGGCGGCACCGTCCAGGTCGGTCAGCGTGGCGATCCCGGGCACGTAGAGGACGGCGATGTCGGCGTCGTCCACGGCCTTCACCGCGGCGCGCACGTAGTCCGGGTCCGTCTCCGCGGCGACGCCGTACTGGATGGACGAGGCGCCGATCCCGATGCCGTGCGCCACCTCGATCGTCCGGACGCCAGCGCGGTCCAGGCCGCGTGCGATGTCCGCGACGTTGTCCGCGGTGAACTGGTGCTTCACGCTCGACATGCCGTCGCGCAGCGTGGTGTCGACCAGAGTGATGCGCTTGCTCATCCGAGGGCCCCGATCTTCTGCGTGGCGAGCACCTCGGCCACCTGCACCGCCGCGGCGGTGATGATGTCGAGGTTCCCGGCGTAGGTGGGCAGGTAGTCCCCGGCCCCGACGACCTCGAGCATCACGGTGACCAGGTCGCCGTCGACGTCGACCAGCCGGAGCGTGTAGCCCGGCACGTACTCCTGGACCTTCGCCACCATGTCGGTGACGGCCTGCTCGATGGCCGCCGCGTCCGGACGGCGAACACGCGCGTACACGGTGTCCCGCATGTTCATCGGCGGCTCGGCCGGGTTGATCACTGAGATCGCCTTGGCGCGGTCGGCGCCGGCGACCCGGGCCAGCGCGCGGCCGGTCTTCTCGCTGAACTCCGACAGGTTCTGCCGGGTCCCCGGGCCCGCGCTCTTCGACGCGATGGCCGCGACGATCTCGCCATAGGACGCGTCGGCGACGCAGTTGATCGCGGCGAGGATCGGGATGGTCGCCTGGCCCGCGCAGCTGACCATGTTGAGGTTCGGGGCGCCGAGGTGCTCGTGCAGGTTCACCGCGGGCACCACGTACGGGCCCACCGAGGCCGGGGTCAGGTCGATGGCGGTGATGCCCGCCTCGGCGTAGCGAGGCGCGGCGGCCGCGTGCACTCTCGCCGAGGTCGCCTCGAACACCAGGTCGGGCAGCTCCGGCCGCGCGAGCAGCCAGTCCACCCCCTCGGCGGAGACGTCGAGCCCGGCCGACCGAGCGCGGGCCAGGCCCTCGCTGGCCGGGTCGATGCCGATCATCGCAACCGGCTCGACGTGCTCCGCGCGGAGCAGCTTGTACATGAGGTCGGTCCCGATGTTCCCGGACCCGACGATCGCGGCCTTGAGCCGACTCATCTGTCCTCCCTCGTCGCGTTGCGGCCGACGCTAGGAGCCCGGCGCCGCCCGGACCGGCACCGTCCGGCTCCTGCGGACAGCTCCCGGACGGCGGCCGGGCACCCGTCCGGGAAGCCCGGACAGCACTGGTCCCGCCGAGGGCGAGGTCTCGAAAGTGGGCGCCGTCACGGAAGTCGATCCACAGGAGCACCGATGACCGACCCCAGTCCCCGGCACGAGATCAGCCACCTCGCGCGCATCGAGCTGCTGAGCCCGAAGCCCCAGGAGACCCTCGACTTCTTCACGAAGTTCCTCGGCATGTACGTCACGCGTCAGGAGGGCCAGTCGGTCTACCTGCGCGGCTACGAGGACCCGTACCCGTGGAGCCTCAAGGTCACCGAGTCCCCGACTGCGGGGATGGGCCACGCCGCGTTGCGCACCTCGTCGGCGGAGGCGCTGGAGCGCCGCGCGGGCTCGCTGAAGGCCGCCGACGTCGAGGGCTCGTGGGGTGAGGACGATTTCGGCTACGGGAAGACCTTCGCCTACAAGTCCCCGGACGGCCACGACCTCGCCCTGCTCTGGGAGGCCGAGACCTACCAGGCCCCCCAAGAGCTGCGCAGCAAGATCCTCACGCGCGCCTCGAAGAAGCCGCTGCAGGGCATCCCGGTCAAGCGGATCGACCACCTGAATCTGATGGCGTCAGACGTGACGGCCGTCAAGGAGTCCTTCGAGCGCCACCTGGGCTTCAAGACCACCGAGCGGGTCGTCGACGCCGGCACCGAGATCGGTGCCTGGATGACCGCCAACGTCCTCGGCCACGAGGTCGCCTGCATGCGCGACGCGACCGGCGGGCGCGGCAAGCTGCACCACGTCGCCTTCTACTACGGCAACCAGGGCCACAACGCCGACGCTGCGGAGATGTTCCGCGAGTACGACATCCGCATCGAGTCCGGCCCCGACCGGCACGGCATCACCCAGGGCCAGTTCCTCTACGTCTTCGAGCCCGGCGGCAACCGTATCGAGCTGTTCGGCGAGCCCGGCTTCCTGCATCTGCAGCCGGACGCGGAGACCAAGACCTGGCTGATGGAGGACTTCGACACCGCGCTCGCGATCGGCGGGGCGAAGCTGCCGCTGGAGACCTACTTCACCTACGGCACCCCAAGCCCGCTGTCCCTGGAGGAACACGAGGCTCAGTTCTCCGGGCCGACCCCCGAAGCCGAGCAGGCCGCGGAGTTGATCCCCGACGCGATCGAGGACTCCCGCGCCACGTCCGGCGCCCTGGCCTGATCCTCGAGGAGGAGGAGGAGAGGAAGAGATGACCACGATCGAGGCGAACACCGCCACCCGCCCGATGACGGGTGACGAGTACCTGGAGTCCCTGCGCGACGGCCGTGAGGTCTACTTCCGCGGCGAGCGAGTCGAGGACGTCACCACCCACCCGGCGTTCCGCAACTCCGCGCGCTCCGTCGCCCGCCTGTACGACGCGCTGCACGAGCCCGAGGCCGCGGGCGTCCTGACCGTCCCCACGGACACCGGCAACGGGGGCGTGACGCACCCGTTCTTCAAGACCGCGCACACCGCCGACGACCTCATCGCAGGCCGTGACGCGATCGTCGCGTGGCAGCGGATGACCTACGGTTGGATGGGTCGCACGCCAGACTACAAGGCGAGCTTCCTCGGCACGCTGGGTGCGAACTCGGACTTCTACGGGCCGTTCAAGGACAACGCGCTGCGCTGGTACAAGCAGACGCAGGAGAACGTCTCCTACCTCAACCACGCGATCGTCCACCCGCCGATCGACCGCGACAAGCCGGCCGACGAGACCGCGGACGTCTGCGTGCACGTCGTCGAGGAGACCGACGCCGGGCTGATCGTCTCCGGCGCCAAGGTCGTCGCGACCGGCTCCGCGCTGACCAATGCCAACTTCATCGCGCACTACGGGCTCCCGGTGCGCAAGAAGGAGTTCGGCGTCGTCTTCACGGTGCCGATGAGCTCGCCCGGCCTGAAGCTGATCTGCCGCACGTCCTACGAGTACAACGCCGCCGTGACCGGCAGCCCGTTCGACAACCCGCTCTCGTCCCGCTTCGACGAGAACGACTCGATCATGATCATGGATCGGGTTCTGGTGCCGTGGGAGAACGTCTTCCTCTACGACGCCGACGCGGCCAACAACTTCGTCATGGCCTCAGGCTTCCTGCCGCGCTTCACCTTTCACGGCTGCGCGCGGCTAGCGGTCAAGCTGGACTTCATCGCGGGCTGCGCCATGAAGGCTGTCGAGATGACCGGCACGTCGAGCTTCCGCGGCGTCCAGATGCAGATCGGAGAGATCCTCAACTGGCGCGACCTCTTCTGGGGCCTGTCCGACGCGATGGCCAAGTCCCCGCAGGAGTGGGTCGGCGGCGCGGTGCAGCCCAACGTGAATTACGGGCTCGCGTACCGGACGTTCATGGGCGTCGGCTACCCGCGGATCAAGGAGATCATCGAGCAGACGCTCGGCAGCGGGCTGATCTACCTGAACAGCCACGCCAGCGACTGGAAGAACCCCGAGGTCCGGCCGTACCTGGACCAGTACGTCCGGGGCTCCAACGGCATCGAGGCGATCGACCGGGTCAAGCTGCTCAAGCTGCTGTGGGACGCGGTGGGCACCGAGTTCGGCGGGCGCCACGAGCTCTACGAGCGCAACTACGGCGGCGATCACGAGGCCGTCCGGTTCCAGACCCTGTTCGCCTACCAGGCGAGCGGACAGGACCGGGCACTCAAGGGGTTCGCCGAGCAGTGCATGTCCGAGTACGACGTCG
Source organism: Pseudonocardia sp. McavD-2-B (assembly GCF_024124365.1). Lineage (NCBI taxonomy): Bacteria > Bacillati > Actinomycetota > Actinomycetes > Pseudonocardiales > Pseudonocardiaceae > Pseudonocardia > Pseudonocardia sp. McavD-2-B. The sequence goes on along the minus strand of NZ_JAMXSG010000009.1, from coordinate 26,275 downwards.
ATGGCTGGACCCGGCCGGACATGTTCTCCGGCGACGATCTCGAGGTCGTGCGGAAGTTCGCGCGGTGAGCGTGGTGACGCCGCCGAGCCCGCTGGACATGCGGAAGGCGTTGGGGCGCTTCGCGAGCGGCGTCACCATCGTCACCACCGCCGAGGACCGAAACGAGACCTCCGTGCACGGGATGACCGCGAACGCGTTCACCTCGGTCTCGCTGGACCCACCGCTCGTGCTCGTGTCGATCTCCAACCGGGCGAAGATGAACGCCCGGATCTCTGAGACCGGGCGCTACGGCGTCTCGGTCCTGGCGTGCGACCAGGAGCCGCTCGGGCTGCACTTCGCAGGCGCGCCGCAGAAGGACCCGGACATCGTCCGGTTCACCTGGCGTGGAGACGTCCCGCTGCTCGACGGCGCCCTGGTCCACCTGGCCTGTTCCCTGGAGGTCAGCCACCCGGCGGGTGACCACACGCTCCACATCGGGCGCGTGCAGGAGCTCTGGTACGACGACGGGCGCCCGCTCGTCTTCTACACCGGCAGCTTTCGGGCCCTCGAGATCGTCGGTCGGGACGAGCCCTGGGGGTTCTGAGACCCGTGGGTGGCGGCGGTCGCGAGAGCGACCACCGCCGCTCACGGCTGTCGGCGGAACGCGCCCGGGGCCGTACCCACGTGCTTGCGGAATGTGCGGTGGAAATGCGAGTAATCGCGGAAACCGCACTGGTGGGCGATCTCCTCGGCGGTCAGCTCCGTGGTACGCAGCAGCTGTCGAGCGCGCGCGATCCGCTCCTCCTGCAGCCACGCGCTCGGGGAGGTCCCTGCCTCGGCGAACAGCGTCTGCAACCGGCGCTGCGAGACGCCGAGGGCACGGCAGACCTCGGGCATGGTGCGCTCCGCGTCGTGCAGGCCCTTCCGCAGCAGCGCCTGCGCCCGCCGCAGGTCCTCCCGGCGTGCCCGCTCGGCCCCGCCGGTCAGCGCGGGCCCCGCCGTCAGCGCCTCCACCAGCAGGTCCAACGTGGATCCGACGAGCACCGCGTGGGAGCGCTGCACGCTCACCGGGTCCAGCCGCGGCACCTGTTGCACGAACTGGCTGAGCATCCCGCCGATCCCGGCGCGGCCCGGCAACGCGCACGCCGTGCTCTCCGCAAGCACCGACTCGGGCAGTCGGGCGAGCAGCTGCGCGCGCGGCACCCGCACCACCACCTGCTCGAAGTCCGCGGGCAGGCCGAACCGGAACGGCCGGTCGCAGTCCATCAGGGTCACCGCGCCGTCCTGCAGCAGGGAGGTCCGCCCGTCCTGCGTAACCTCCGCGAAACCCTGGGTGACCAGGCAGAGCAGGAAGTCCGCCTTACCGTCCGACGCGATCATCGCCGGGCTGCGGACGACGGTATGCGGCGCCGACATCATCCACGTGAAGTCCAGCTCGCCCACCGGGCGGGAGAACAGGCTGCTGTCGAACCGGCCCTTCGGCGCCACCAGGTCCAGCTCGCAGTACTGGGAGCTGATCGTCTCGCTCCACAGCGCTCGGCCCTCGCGCGGGTCCATCCCGGTGGTCGACACGAGCGCCACGGAGCCCCCGGTGCGTGTCACGCCAGGTTTCGGTGCGCCTGCAGCCATGTCGCGGATCCACTCCGATCCCTACCGTCCGATCAGCGGCGATTCTATACGGCCCCGCCGACCAAAGGGCCGCTCACGAGCAGGGACGCTCGAGAGGAGTGAAAATGGCGAATCTCCAGACGATCCAGAAGATCGGCCCGATTCTGGATCTGTTCACCACGGAATGCCCGGAATGGGGCGTCCGGGAGGTCGCAGCGACCATCGGCATTCCGCGGTCCACTGCGCACTCGGTGATGGCGAGCCTGGTGGAGACCGGGTTGCTGCAGTGCCGTACCCGCGGGCGCTACCGGATCGGCTGGCGGGTCGTGGAGCTGTCCGAGGCCCTCCGCGGGACGGTCGACGTGCGGTCATGCGCGGCCCCGCACCTCGACCGGCTCGTCGAGTCGCACGGCGAGACCTGCCATCTCGCCGTCCTCGAGCGCGGTCGGGTGCTTTACGTGGACAAGCTGCTCGGCACGCACAACATCTCGGTGCGCGGCGCCAACGTCGGTAGGCGGCTGGAGGCGCACAGCACCGCCGTCGGGAAGGTGCTGCTTGCCCAGCTCGACCAAGCCGAGCTGAGCCGCATGATCGACGTGGCCCCGCTGCGGCGGCACACTGCCTCGACGGTGACCGACCCGGCCGCCCTGCGCGCGGCGCTGCGCGGGATCGCGGCGGCGGGCTACGCCGTGGACCTCGGCGAGACCATCCCCGAGGTGCATTGCGTCGCCGCGCCGGTGCGCGACGCCATGGGCTCGGTCGTCGCGGCGGTGAGCGTGAGCGTGCCCGCCAGCCGGTTCCGGGTCCGGCGCGCCGAACTGAGCCGCGCCGTCGTCGAGACCGCCCGCGCCGTGTCCCGCGACCTGGTCGACGCCGAGAAGCCCGCCGCCCCCGTCGTGCCGATCGAGAGGAACGCTTCATGAGTGTCGAGACGGAGCTGGCCGATCGGCTGCTCCAGGTCTACCGGGACGGAAAACCCACCGCGCCGTTCGAGCCGGGCCCGCTGGACCTGGCCTACCGCATCCAGCAGCGACAGGTCGCCGCGTGGGAGGCCGCGGGCGACGTGGTGAAGGGCCACAAGGTAGGGCTGGCGTCACGGGCGATGCAGCACCAGATGGGCGTCTCACAGCCGGACTTCGGGCACCTCACCGCGAGCATGTTCCACCTGGAGAACCAGCCCATCGCCGCGGGCAGGTTCCTGCAGCCGCGGATCGAGCCGGAGATCGCGTTCGTGCTCGGGGCGCCGCTGACCGGGCCGGGTGTGACCGTCGCCGAGGCCGCCCGGGCGGTCGAGTACGTGCTGCCCGCGCTGGAGATCGTGGATTCCCGGATCGAGGACTGGCGGATCGGGATCTTCGACACGGTGGCGGACAACGCGTCGTCGGGCGGGGTGGTGCTGGGCAGCCGCCCAGTCCGGCTGGGCGACGTCGACCTGCGGCTCGCGGGCTGCACGCTGCACGTCAACGGTTCGCTGGTCGCGACGGGTGCCGGGGGAGCGGTGCTGGGCTCGCCACTGAACGCGCTGGTCTGGCTCGCGAACACCGTCGGACCGCTCGGGGTGACCCTCGAGCCCGGGCACGTGGTGCTGCCCGGCTCGATGACCAGGGCGTTCCCCATCGCGCCGGGACACACGATCAGTACGCGCATCGCCGGCGTCGGGGACGTCACGGCGGTGCTGGCGCACGAGGAGCGAGCATGACCTGGACCGTGGACACCATCGCCGAGGAGCTCCTCGCCGCCGCCGACGCACCCCGGTCGCTGCAGGCGCCGTGGTCCATCGACGTCGCCACCGGTTACGCCGCGCAGGACGCCGGTCTGGCGCGGAGGCTCGCCCGCGGCGAGCGGCTGATCGGGGTGAAGCTGGGAGTGACGTCGCGGGCCAAGCAGCGACAGGTCGGCGTCGACCGGCCCTCGACGGCGTGGCTGACCGACGCGATGGTCCTGCCTGCGGACGTCGCCGTGCCCCGGTCCCGGCTGGTGCAGCCGCGCGCCGAGCCGGAAATCGCCTTCGTGCTCGGCTCCCGGCTCGAAGGACCGGGCGTGACGGCGGCGGCGGCGCTCGCCGCCGTGTCCCACGTCGTAGGGGCGATCGAAGTGATCGACAGCCGCTTCTCCGGCTACCAGTTCACGATGGCGGACGCTATCGCGGACAACAACTCTTCCGGTGTCTACGTGACCGGCCCGGTGGTCCGGCCGCCATCCGAAGTGGACCTGTCGCTGGAGGCGTGCCTGCTGGAGGTCGATGGCGAGGTCGTCGACTCCGCGACCGGCGCGGCGGTCTGGGGCAACCCGGCCGAGGCGCTGGCCTTTGCCGCCAACACCGTCGCCGAGCGCGGTCACGCGCTCGAGCCGGGGTGGGTGGTGCTCACCGGTGGGATGGCCGACGCCGTGCCCGTTCGGGCGGGCGCGCGCATCGCCGCACACTTCACCTCGCTGGGAACGATCACGATCGCCGGAGGCGACGATGCCGATCATTGAGGTCACGCTGGCGGAGGGGCGCACCCCGCAGCAGCTGCGCAGCCTGATACACGAGCTCACCGAGGCGGCCCAGCGCGCCGTGGACGCCCCGCTCCGGGCGGTCAGGGTCATCCTTCGCGAGGTGCCGAGCACGCATTTCGCTGCTGGGGACGTGACGATCGAGGAACGTCGCGCCGAATCCCCGTAACGCCCTTGTGGCACGAGCGCCGAGACCAGCGCTGTCCACGACCTCGACCATCTCGCCAGGGACTGGGCACGTGGTCGCTTCAAGGTACGACAGGCCTCGTACCTCGCCGTCGGTGACTCGGACGATCGCGTCGGCGAGCTCCATCGGCCACCGGGCGGACCATGGCTTCGGGCTGGCCATCGCCCCCGGCGGACGACGCAACGCCCCACGGTCGTAGCGCCGACCAAGCGATGTTGCCGACGCTCTGGCCAAGAAACGTCCGCGTGGAGCCAGTCGTGGTGCGAAACCCTGCGCGTGGTGCGAGTTGCGCTGGCAGTCAAGGGGTCAGGGGTTCGAATCCCCTCAGCTCCACCCGGTACGAAAAGCCAGGACTTCGGTCCTGGCTTTCTTGTTGCCCGTCCCATCGCGACGATGACGACGTCGTGGCCGACGAACACACCCCATCGGGCGTATCCGGGCACGAGTCGAGGGTGAGGCCCGCCGACGAGCCGCCGAGACCGCCGCGTCCCTGCTCGGCCGTCGACCGGACGCAGGCGGCGGGACCGGACGTCACGGGGACGTGCGAATCGAGAGTCACACCTGCTGCGGATTCTTGTGATCACTAAGGAAATCCCTGGCCGTGGACCTCGAGGATCGGACCTGTTCGGTCTGTCCAACCGAGAGGGACGACGCGTGAACACGACCTCTGTCCTCGTCATGCCGGGAACGGTGCCCGCGCCGCGTGGCGGGATCCTGCACGATCTGCACGCCCGGCACCACGGCGTACGCGAGGTGCTCGCCCGCGTCGACGACGCCGCCCGCGAACTGGACCTTCCAGCGGTGTCACCCCGACTCGTCGAGGGCGGCGAGGTGGCTCCCGAGCGGGGCCCCGACCTGCAGTACGTGGAGATCTTCGCGGTCAGCATCGCCACCCAACGCGCGCTGGTCGAGACGGGCGTCGACCCGGTCGCCGTCGTCGGGCAGAGCGTCGGAGAGCTGTGGGCACTCGCCGCGGCCGGGTACATCTCGATCGAGGACACCGTCCGGCTCGCGGTGGCCCGGTCCCGGGCGCTCACCAGACAGGGTTGGCAGGGCCGGATGATCGCCGTCGGGGTGGACGGCCGCCGGGCGGAGCACCTCGCCGGCCTGTTCGGGCACCCCGATCTGGTGCTGGCATGTGAGAACGCGCCCCATCAGAGCGTGCTGAGCGGTCCGACCGCGCTCACCGCCGACATCGAACGGGTGGCCGCGGCCGCGGGGTGGCCCACGAACCGGCTCGACGTGCCCCATCCCACGCACTCGCCCGCACTGGCCCGGTCGGCCAGGGAACTCCGCGCCGGTGCGCCCCGTGTGCCCTACGGCGGAGGCCGGATGCGGGTGTGTTCGCCGTGGCTGGGCCGTGACGTCGTCGACGACGACCCCGTGGAGCTCATGGCCGGGGCCCTCACCGCCCGCGTGCGCATTCTGGACACGATCCGCGAGCTGCACGCCGCCGGCGCGGACGTCTTCGTCGAGTGCGGCGAACGTGCGGTCGTCGCGAAGATGATCCAGGCGAGCGTTCCGGGCGTGCGGTGCGCCGTGCCGCTGGCCGAGCGCGACGCTCCCGCCGTCCCGGCCCGGCCCACGACCGGCACCCCGCCATCGAACGGCACGCGCCCGGGGGCCCCGGTCGTCGTGCGTTCCGAGCCGACCGTCTCTGCACCCACCCCCGCGGCGGACCCGCCGGCCGCGGTCCGGACACCGGCGCCGGCCGCGGAGGTCACGCCGGCGACGTGCCCCGAGCCTGGCGGACCCGCCGCGGCACCCTCCAGCGGAACCCGCGACTACGACGCCGTCCTGGCGCAGCTGCGTGACCTCTACGGCGGCTACCTCGGCTACCCGCCGGACCTCCTCGGCGAGGACGACAGTCTGGAGGCCGACCTCGGCGTCGAGTCCCTCAAGCAGGTCGCACTGCTGGGGCAGGTCGCGGACCTGTTCGACCTGCCCGACCTGCGCTCGAACGCCTCGTTGCTGGGCTTCGGCTCACTGCGGCGCATCGCGGACGCCGTCGTGGCCGGCGGAGCGGTCGGCGAGGCCGCGTGAACGGGCACGAGGGCTCCCCGGACGACCTGACGGGGCGGATCGCGCTGGTCACCGGCGCGGCACGCAGTCTGGGTGCCGACATCGTGCGGAGCCTGGCCCGCCGGGGCGCGCACGTGATCGTCAACTATTTCCACTCGGTCGAGGCGGCCCGGGAACTGGAGGCGGAGCTGCGTGCCGCAGGCCGATCCTGCGAGTTCATCCGCGCCTCGGTGGCCAAGACCGCCGAGGTCGACCGGATGTTCGACCTCGTCCGGGAGCGGCACGGTGGTCTCGACATCCTGGTGAACAACGCCGCGGCCGGCGCTTTCCTCCCGCTGCTCGACGTCGACGACGTCTACTGGGAACGGGCCTGGCGCACCAACGTGATGGGGCCCTACCACTGCTCGCGGCGGGCGGCGGAGTTGATGGACGGCCGCTCGGGCGCGGCGGTGCTGTGCCTGTCCGCCGTGGGGTCCCACCTTCCGGTGCCCGGCTACGGGCCCGGGGGCGTGACGAAGGCGGCCGCCGAGTCGCTGGTCCGCTACCTGGCGCTGGAGCTGGCCCCGCGGGGGATCCGGGTGAACACGGTCCTGCTGGGCTCGGTGGCGAGCGACATCGTGAGGTCGCTCGCCGACCCGGACACGATCGGTGACCGCTCCGACGACGAGCGGCTGCTCCGGCGCACGATCTCGACGCCGGACGCGGCCGACCTGATCTGTCACTTCCTGCACCCGCACGCCGGGTTCGTCACCGGGCAGACCCTCGTCGCCGACGGCGGCATCGGTCTCACCGGGATGCAGACGCTCCAGCTGCACAGCAACCTCGCCGCGCACGCCGCTCCCGCGCGGGGGTCGGCGTCGCCCGCGCCCGCCGGACCGCCGAGCGGGGGCCCCCAGCCGGCGGGGACCGTGGCCGGGACCCCCTCCGAGGAGCCCCGCGCCGAGGCCGTCGCTGCCGACGACGACGCCGTCGCCGTCGTCGGGATCGGGGTGGCGCTGCCCGGCGCGAACGACCGGCGCGAGCTGTGGGACCGGCTGCGCGAGGCCACGCTGCAGGCGAGCGAACCGACCGGCTTCGCGCTCGAGCACTTCCACGCCTCCGACCCCACGGTGCCCGACCGCTTCCACGCCCGCCGGGCCGGCTACCTCACCGGCTTCGTCCCGGATCCGCGCTCGCTCAGCGAGCCGCACGGACTGCGCGACCACCCCGGGGTGGCACCGACCGCGCGCTGGTTGCGGCACTGCGCCGTACAGGCACTCGACGGTGTGCGCCGCGGAGCGGGTGACCGGTGGCTCGCCGTCACCACGGGAGCGCATGATCACATCGGGCTCGGCGACCGGGCCCCGGTCCTGGGGGCGCAATACGCGAGCATGCTCCGCGGGACCACCGCAGCCGACTCGGGCGGGGACTGGCTCGGTGAGATGGCCGAGCACGCCGTGCTCGCCCACTACTCCGGCAGCGGTGCCGACCCGCTCATGCACCAGCCCGCGTCCGTCTCACGGGTGGCACTCGGCGGGCTCGTGCCCGACGACGCCCGGCACCTCACGCTCGACGCCGCCTGCGCCAGCGGCCTCTACGTGCTCGACGCCGCCGTGAAGGCCCTCCGGGAGGGCACGTGCGACGTCGCGCTCGCCGGCGGCACCTCGGTGGCCGAGCCGACCCTGCTGACCCTGTTCTGCAAGGCCCAGGGCATCACCCCCAGCGGCCGGGTACGTCCGTTCGACCGGGACGCTGACGGCACGTTGCTCGCCGAGGGTGCCGTGGCGCTCGTCCTCAAGACCCACGCCAAGGCCGTCGCGGACGGTGACGAGATCCTGGGGCTGGTGCTCGGCACCGGCCTGTCCGCCGACGGCCGGGGCAAGGGCATCCACGCCCCGGCCGAACGCGGTCAGGAGTTGGCGATCTCCCGCGCCTGGGCCGACGCCGGTGTCGGACCCGACGACCTCGACTGGATCGTGGCCCACGGCACCGGAACGCCGACCGGGGACGAGGTCGAGGCCCGGGCCTTGCTGGCGCGGCTCGGCGAGAGGCGGCGCACCTGCCTGCTCACCTCCAACAAGCAGGTCTTCGGACACACCGGTGTGCTCGCCGGGCTCGTCTCGGTCGCGCACGCGCTCACCGCGATCGAGCACGGGGCGATCCCGGCCCATACGGACCGGATCGCCCCGCACGCGCTGCTGGAGGGGGAGGAACGGCTCAGGGTGCCCGTCGCCGACGTCGGCTGGCGGCCCTCGGACCGCCCACGCATCGTCGGCGTCTCGTCGTTCGGGCTCGGCGGAGCCGACGCACACGCCGTGCTGGCCGACCGCGTCCCGAACCGGCGGCCCGCCAGGGTGCCCCCCGAGGACCTCGTCGTCGTCGGCTGGAACACGCACCTGCCCGGCTCCGACCGCGACGCGACCGCTGCCTGGCTGGCGGGTACCGGGCCCGGTCCCTCGGCAGGATTCGGCGACCCGTACCCCGTCCCGTCGCCGCGCGAGGTGCGGATCCCGCCACGCACCACCGCGCACATGGACCCGAGCCACCTGATGATGCTGCAGGCGGTGGACCCGCTGCTGGCGCAGCTGGGCGCCGCGGCCGGGGACCTGCGTCCCGACACCGCGCTGCTGATCGGGTCGGCGCTGCCCAGCAGGCACGCCACCCGGATGGCCGTCCGGGTGCACGCCGCCGAGTGCGCCGACGCGCTCGGGTTGCTGCCCGACCCCGGCATGGTCGCGACGCTGCGTGAGCGGCTCACCGCCGCCGTCGACGCGTTCGCTCCCGACATCAGCGAGGACGACTTCACCGGTGCCGTCTCCTGCATCGCAGCCGGCCGGGTGACCAACTACGACGACCTGCAGGGGTTCGGCGTGGCCGTCTACGACCACCGGGACTCGGGCACCGCCGCACTCGACCTCGCGATGCGTCAGCTCCGCCACGGGGCCTGCGCGCTGGCGCTGGTGGGGGCCGTGAGTGTGGCACCGGTCCGGGGCTGGGACGGACATCTCGGTCCGCTCGTACCGGACGGGGCGACGATCGCGGAGGGCGCCGCCGTCGTGGCACTGGCCCGGCGCTCGACCGCCGAGCGCCACGGTCTGCCGATCCTGGGAACGGTCGCGTCGGCCGGTCCGGGGGCGGCGCCGCCCGCGCCGCCCGCGCCCGATCGCACCTACCTCGCCGTCGATGCGCTGTTCGCGCTGCTGCACGGTGTCGTCACCGGCCGCGAGACGCTCGTCGGTGCGAGCGACCCGGCCACACCGGGCCTGCGCTTCACCGGGGTGCGGCCCGCCGACGCACCGGAACCGGACATCGGTACCCGGGGCACGGTGGACCTCGTCGACATGCCCGCTCCGCCCGGGAGGACCCTGCCGCACCCGGTGCCGCCGGGCACCGTCGTCGTCACCGACTCCGCCGACTCCGCCGACTCCGCCGACCTCGCGGCCGCGCTGGAGGGCTGCGTCGACGTCGCCGTGTGGACGACCGACGGCGTCGCCGCGCAGGACGCGGCCGGCGCTCTCGCGGACCTCCCGTTCGTCCCGGCCCACGTGCGGGTGCTGACGCGGTTCACCGACCGTGGTGACGCCCCCGCCGACGTCGAGCGTGCCGAGATTCTGCAGGACCTGCTCCTGACCACGACCCAGGCACTGCTCCCGGCGCTGCGCAACGGCGGAACCGTCGGCGCCGCGCTGCTCGACGCCCTGCCCGGTGACCGTCCGCACCCGCTCGCCGGCCTGTTCACCGGGTTCGTCCGCTCGGTCCGCGCCGAGATCACCCAGTGCGGGGGAGCCGCGCTGCTCACCGCGGCGCCCGACGCGCTGACCGCACTGCACCAGCTGGCCCGCGCGAGCGGCGACGCCGGTCCGCTGCACACGGTCGCGGCCCGCCGGGACGGGAGCTGGGCCCGGATGGACGTCTGCCCGGACGGCGTGCCCGCCGGCCCGGGCGGGATCCCGCTGGGGCCGGGCTCGGTCGTCGTCGCGTTCGGCGGCGCACGCGGGATCACGCCGGAGCTGCTGCACGCGCTCGCCGTCCGCGTCGAGCGACCGCACGTCTACCTGATCGGCCGCACCCCGGTCCCGGCCGGCCCGCCCACCGAGCCGGTACCCCAGGCGGAGTTCATCGCCGAGCAGCGACGCCTGCATCCCGAGCTGAGCCTGCGCGAGCTCAAGGCGCGGTACGACCGTCTCGACGCCGCCCGGGAGGTTCGGGCGACGCTGCGGCGGCTCGCCGAGGTCTGCGGTCCCGACCGCGTGCACCACCGCGTCTGCGACGTGCTCGACGGCGAGGCCACCACCGCCGTCCTCGACGAGATCCACGACCGGCACGGCCGCGTCGACCTCGTGGTGAACGCCGTGCTCGACCTGCGCCCCCGCGCGCTGCACGCCAAGGCACTCGCCGACTTCCGGGCCGTGCGGGCCACGAAGGCCACCGGCTACCGCAACCTGAAGCACGCCCTCGCCGGACGACCACCGACGATCCTCGCCACCTTCAGCACCCTCGCCACGGTCGCGCCGGCGCCCGGCGACGTCGACTACTGCGCAGTGAACTCCTACCTCGAGTACGCCACGGCCGCCGCCGACCGGGACCTGCCCACCGGGCACCGGGAGATCGCGATCCTCTGGAGCGGCTGGAAGGACGTCGGCGTGGCCAGCAGCGTCGCCATGGAGGAGACGCTGCGGCGCAACAACATGGACGCCTACATCACGCCGGCCCAGGGGTGCGCGCAGTTCCTCTCGTCGCTGGCCCACCCGCCGGCGAACGGGCTGACGTTCTTCCTGCGCGGGCCGGAACGGGCCATGCTCGCCCGCCGGGGCATCGGACCGGACGCCCCGCCGATGCCGCCCCCCGACGTCCCGGACCCCGCCGTCCCGGGTCCGGAACCGGCCTCGCCGCTCCTCGACGGCATCACGATGGAGGGCCGGTCCTGGGTGGTCGCGACGAAGACGTGGGACCCCCGCACGCTCGACGAGCGGGACGGGCGGTGGATGCGCCACCACCGGGTCAACGGCGCCGTCGTGCTCCCCGGCACGTTCGCGCTCGAGGCCGCCGCGGCCGCCGCGACCCGGCTGCGGCCGGAGATGGCCGTCACCGGTTTCCGTGACCTCGCCTGCCACGCCTCGGTGACGGTGCGGCCCGACGGTCCTCCCCGCACCGTCACGGTCTCCGCACGGGTGACCACCGAGGATCCCGCCGGGGCCCGGGTCTCGGTCCGGGTCACGACGAACCGGGTCAGCGCGACCGGGAAGGTGCTCCGGTTCGGCGACCTCTGCTACGAGGCGGACGTCCTGCTCGCCCCGGTCCGCCCCCACCTCGGCCCGGCGCCGGACCTGCGGGCGCACACCCCCGTCCCGGGGTTCCGGATGCCGATCTACGACCGACATCCCGTACTGGCGCTGAGCGGGCCGTTCGCCGGGACCTCGGCCCACGCCCACGGGCCGGACGGGACGAGTGCACTGTTCTCGTTCGACCACGCGGGGTTCTCGGCCGAGCTCGGCGGGACGACGGTGCCCTCGATCCTGATCGACGCGCTCGCCCACCTGCTGCTCGTGCCGCGGGACGGGGCCGAGGGCGGACCACCGGTGCCGGGCCCCCTCGCCGGTATCGCCGAGGTCGATCTGGGGTGCGCCGGCAACGACTGCGACCTCGCCGCTCGCCACCCGGTCGTCCGGCTCGGCCACGACACCGCGTCCGGAGTGCTCACCGCGGCCGCCGACGGCCGGGTGCTGGTCCGGGTCCGCGGCGTCACCGCCTTCTCGAGCAGCGAACCGGGGCGTCTGGTCCGTCCGGGGGCCGACGACCACCGGCCCGTCCCCGCCTGAGGAGGCACTGGTGCTCTGGTCCGACGTGAACATCGCGGGCAGCGGGTCGTGGATCCCGCCCATCCGGCCGCGGGCAGGTGCCCGGCCGGACACCCCCTCGGCGGCCGACGCCAACGGGTTCGGCTCCGCCGCCGTGGCCACGGGCGACACGGCCGTCGGGATGGCGGCACGCGCGGCGCTGAAGGCCCTGCGGCACGCCGGTGCCGCCGGCTCCGACCTGAGCCTGCTCGTGCACGCGAGCTTCCAGGACGTCGACCACTACACCCCCTCGCCCTACCTGCTGCGCGCCCTGGGCACCACGGTGGCGACGGGGATGGAGATCGGCGCCGCTAGTGACGGCGGTGCGGCCGCGCTGGTCACGGCGGCCGAGCACCTCACCGCACGTCCGGACGCACGGGCGGCGATGGTCACCGCGGGGTCCCGCTTCCCCGCCGAACGCTGGGACTTCGTCCACGAGATCGGCTACCTCGCCGGTGACGCGGGCGGGGCCGCGGTGCTCACCCGTGCGCCGGGCCGGGCCCGGCTGGTGGCGACCGCACACGCCGCGGTGCCCCGTCTGGAGGAGATGAGCAGGGCCGCGGCCGGCGTCGCGGGCGGGGCGACGGGCCGGCGCATGGCGGTCGAGCAGACGGGCCTCGCCCCGCACGTCACCTCCCTGCAGGAGGCCACGCGCTCCTGCGTCGAGCAGGTACTGGAGGAGGCCGGTCTCGGACCGGCGGACGTCGCGCACACCGCCGTCGTCGCGATCGGGTCGGCGGTGCTCGACGTCCTGCTGTCGGGGCCACCGCTGCACGCCCGTGCGGCCGACACGAGCTGGACGTTCGGACGCCACGTCGCCCACGCCGGACCGTGCGACCTGCTCCTGGCCGTCGACCGGCTGCTCCGCGGCGGGACGGTCGTGCCCGGCGACCGTGTGCTCGTGGTGAGCTTCGGTCTCGGCTTCCGCTGGACCGCCGCGGTCCTGGAGATCACCACGCCCGTCCCCGGACGGACCCCGGCATGACCGCCCCGATCCCCGAGTTCCCCCTGCCGCGTGCGGCCGGCTGCCCGTTCGACCCGCCGCCGGAACTGCTCGGACTGCACGTGCGCGGGCCGGTCGGCCGGGTCCGCATCTGGGACGGCAGCACACCGTGGTTCGTGACCGGACATGCGCTGCAGCGTGAGCTGCTCAGCGACCCGCGGGTCAGCGCCGACCCCACCAACGACGGCTATCCGCACGTCACGGCCGGGATCAAGGCACGCCACGCCGACGCGCGCTCCTTCATCACCATGGACGATCCGGAGCACCGGCGGCTGCGCCGGATGCTGACCAGTCCGTTCGCCGTACGGCGGGTCGAGGCCCTCCGGCCCACGATCCGGCGGATCGTCGACGAGCGGATCGACGCGATCCTCGACGGACCGCGTCCCGTCGACCTCGTCGCGGCCTTCGCACTGCCCGTGCCGACGATGGTGATCTGCGAGCTGCTCGGGGTGCCCTACGCCGACCACGAGTTCTTCCAGCGGTCGAGCCACGTGCTCATCCACCGGTACTCGACGGTGGAGCAGGTGCTCGCCGCGCAGCGCGGGCTGGTCGGGTACCTGGAGGACCTGATCGCGCGGCGGCTCACCGACCCGGCCGAGGACATCCTGTCGCGGATGGCGGCCCGGCACGTCGCCACCGGGGAGCTGACCTCGTCCGAGCTGGCGTCGATGCTCCTGCTGATCCTCGTCGCCGGTCACGAGACCACGGCCAACATGATCGCGCTGGGCACGCTCGCGCTGCTCGGCCACCCCGAGCAGCTCGCGGCGTTGCGCACGACCGGGGACCCGGCGCTGGTGGTGGGCGCGACCGAGGAGCTCCTGCGGTACCTGCCCATCGTGCACTCCGCGCGGCGCCGGGTGGCACTGGCCGACATCGCGCTCCCCGACGGGACCACGATCCGCGCCGGCGACGGCATCGTGCTGCCCAACGACGTCGGCAACCGCGACCCCGAGGCCTTCCCCGACGCCGAGCGGCTCGACATCCGCCGCGACGCCCGGCACCACGTGGCGTTCGGTTTCGGCCCGCACCAGTGCCTGGGGCAGCCGCTCGTGCGGGTCGAGCTGCAGGTCGTCTACGGCACGCTCTACCGCCGCATCCCCACCCTGCGCCTCGCCGTCGAGTCGTCCGAGGTGCGGTTCAAGCACGACGGCCTGATCTACGGCGTCCACGACCTGCCCGTCACGTGGTGACCGGACCCTCCGAGACAACGAGGTGACCATGCCCCGCCCCCCGTCGATCCCGCTCGCACCCGGCGCGCTGCCGGTGCTGGGCCACGCGGTACCGCTGCTGCGGGACGCGCTCGCGTTCACCTCGTCGCTGCCCGCGCTCGGGCCGCTGGCGCGGATCCGGCTGGGCCCCTTCTCGGTCGTCATGGCCTGCGACCCGGACGTGACCCGTCAGGTCCTGCTCGACGACCGCACCTACGACAAGGAGGGCCCGGTGATCGAGCGGATCCGCGAGGTCGCCGGCAACGGCCTGTCGACCTGCCCGCACAGCAGCCACCGCCGGCAGCGGCGGTTGTGCCAGCCCTCGTTCCAGGGCGACCGGTTCCCCGCCTACGCCGAGGTGTTCGCCGCGACGGCCGAGGCGAGCAGCATCGCGTGGCACACCGGGCAGCACCTCGACGTCACTCGCGAGATGATGACACTCACCGCCCGCGCGACCATGGAGACGATCTTCAGCGGTGAGCTGCCCGCGGATGTGGTCGACCGGAGCATCGACGACACGACGACGCTCGTGCGGGGTGTGTTCCGGCGGATGCTCACGCCGCCGCTGCTGAGCCGGCTGCCCATCCCGTTCAACCGCCGGTTCGACGAGGCCCGCGCGCGGCTCCTCGACGTCGTCGCGACGATCGTGGCGAACCGCCGCGCCGACCCCACCGATCACGGCGACCTCATGTCGTCGCTGCTGGGGGCGGTGGACGACGGCGCGACCCTCACCGACGCCGAGCTGGCGGATCAGGTGCTCACGTTCTTCATCGGCGGTACCGAGACCGCCGCCAACACCCTCGCCTGGGCGCTCTACCTGCTGGCCACCCACCCCGAGGTGCAGGACCAGGTCGCGGCGGAGGCGTGCGCGGCAGGAGGGGCGGGATCGCCGCCGCTCGACGGCGTCACCGGCCGGGTCCTCACCGAGACCCTGCGGCTGTTCCCGCCCGCGTGGCTGTTCACCCGCACCCTGACCGCGGACACCGAGCTCGGCGGGGTCGAGCTGCCGCGCGGGACCGTGGTGGCCGTCAGCCCGTACCTGATCCAGCACCGCGGCGACCTCTACCGCGACCCCGATCGGTTCGATCCCGGCCGGTGGGTCGACCGGGCTCCCGACCGCAGCGCCTACCTCCCCTTCGGCGCCGGCGCCCGCAAGTGCATCGGCGACCGCTTCGCACTGACCGAGATGGTCACCGCGCTGCACGCGGTCCTCCGGCGCTGGCGCGTCGAGCCGCTCTCACCGGAGCCGTTCCGGCCCGCGGTGGAGGCCACCATCACCGCACGCGGCCTGACCCTGCGGGTCGTGGCACGGGACGCCGCACCGGCGGTCGGCGAGCCCTCGGCAGGGGCCGGGTGCCCGGCATGAAGGCGGGCTACGGAGCGGGTCACCTCGACCACGACGAGCCGCTGGAGCTGCGCAGACTCCGGGCCCACGAGGAGTTCGCCGACGCAGGTTCCCGACGGGCCCTCGACGGACTGGACCCGGTGCCCGGCTGGCGGTGCCTGGAGCTCGGCGGGGGAACCGGGTCGGTCGGGCGCTGGCTGGCCCAGCGCTGTGCGCCGGGTGAGGTGGTGGTCACCGATCTCGACACCACCC
Organism: Pseudonocardia sp. McavD-2-B; assembly: GCF_024124365.1. Lineage (NCBI taxonomy): Bacteria > Bacillati > Actinomycetota > Actinomycetes > Pseudonocardiales > Pseudonocardiaceae > Pseudonocardia > Pseudonocardia sp. McavD-2-B. Next base: position 10,359 of record NZ_JAMXSG010000009.1, on the reverse strand, counting down.
TGCTCCCGACCGACGTCGCGAACCTGACGCCGTTGCGGCACGACGTCCTGTACGACGACTTCCCGGCCGCCTCGTTCGACCTCGTGCACGCCCGCGCCCTGCTGGAGCACCTGCCCGACCGGGCCGCCGCGCTGGCCAGGATGGTGGGGTGGACCGCGCCGGGCGGGTGGGTCTGCGTCGACGCCACGCTCCGCATCACCCCGCCCGGCGGCAGCCGTACCGCCTTCCACCGCTGCCTGGAGGGGCTCTCCCGGCTCGCGTCCGGCCGGATGGGCGCCGACATCGGGTGGGCCACCGGCCTGCCGCTGATGCTCGCCGAAGCCGGGCTGGTGGAGGTCGGCGTGCTCTGCACCCCGGGCGTCGTGGGGTCGACCGGCAATGCCACCGGCCTCGTCCGTGTCTCGCTGGAGCAGTTCGGCCCGCTGCTGCGCGAGCACGATCTCGTCTCCGACGACGACATCTCCGACTGCCTCGCCCTGCTCGACGACCCCGGGCATGCCGACCTGCCGTTCCTGCTGATCTCCGCCTGGGGCCGGCGGCCCCGCCCGTGAGCACCCCCACCACCACGGAGGACCTGCGATGTCCGGTGTCACCCGCTACGTCCACGACGACTCCGGTCCCGCCCGCGCGGATGCGCTGACCGCGACCGCGCTGCCCTATCCCGACGGCTGGTTCTGCCTCGCCTTCTCCGACGAGCTCCCGCCCGGTGGCGTCCTCACCCGCACGCTGATGGGGGAGGAGGTGGTGCTCTACCGCACCCGCGGGGGAGTGCTGCGGGCCGTGCGGCCCTACTGCCCGCACCTGGGAGCACATCTGGGGGCGGGCGGCGCGGTCGAGGGCGAGAACATCGTCTGTCCGTTCCACCGGTTCGCCTTCGACCCGAGCGGGACCTGCGTGGCGACCGGCTACGGGCTGCAGCCGCCGAAGGCCGCGCTGACCCGGTACGACGTGTGCGAGGTGAACAGCTCCGTCTACGTGTGGCGGCATGCGCTGGGAGAGCCGCCGACCTGGGAGGTGCCCGCCCTGCACGGCCCGCGGCCCGGCGTCTTCCGGCACACCACGGTCGACCTCGCGGGCCATCCGCAGATGATCGTCGAGAACGCGTTCGACTTCGGGCACCTCACCCAGCTGCACGGCCTGAGCGGGCTCACCATCGACGCCGATCCGGTGATCGGGGAGCCCACCTGCACGATCCCGGTGACCGCGGGAGGGCGGGCGTTGGTCCCCAGCGCGTCCTACGAGCTGACCGTCGTCGGGCTCTCGACGTTGGCGGCCGTGGCGCGGCTCGGCCCGCTCGGTGACATGTACGTCCTGCTGCACGCGACCCCCACGGCGCCGGGCAGGCTCCACCTGCGCCTGGGCGCCACCGTGGCGCTGGAGAAGGTCCCGTTCGTGCCCGACGTCCTGGGCCGGCTGATCACCGACCCGCTCTCGCAGCTGTTCAGCCGCCTGGCGCACCACATCACCCTCCGGGACGCCGCTCCGGACTTCCCGGTGTGGAACCACCAGATCTACGTCGAGCATCCGAAGCTGGCGCCGGGTGATGGGCCCGTCGGCCGCTACCGGCGGTGGGCCCGGCAGTTCTACTCCGAGCCGGTCTCCGGGAACGTCCGGCAGGACCCGGACCGGCCCTGACCGCCATCGATATGATATAGATCACTCCTGCTGTCGGTCGCACCGGCGCTGCGCCCGTCGGCGAACCGGCCCACCTCCTCGTGGGCGGAACCGCCGACGGTGCCGCCGCGTCGGGCTCATACCGCCGCGCCTGCCCGTACGAAGGGGTCGGATCCCGGCCTGTGACGCAGTCGTGACTGCACACGCCCGGTTCCGGCATTACCTTCCGAAAGGCCCGCGACCAGCGTGAGCGACGAAGCGCGCGCGAGATCGAGGAGAGTGCATGAGCGACAGCCCTGACCCGTCGGGACCGGCGATGCGGATCGGCGTGGCCGCGGAGGCGGACCCCGAGACCCGCGTGGCGATGAGCCCCGAGACCGTCGCGAAGGTCGTCGGCCTCGGCTACGCCGTCACGGTCGAGTCCGGGGCGGGTGCCCGTGCCGGGTTCACCGACGAGGCGTACACCGAGGCCGGTGCCGACGTCGTCGACGGTCCCGTCTGGGACACCGACATCGTGGTGCGGATCAACGCCCCGGAGCCCGACGAGATCGGCAAGCTGCGCGAGGGGGCCGTGCTGATCGCCATGCTCGCGCCGCGCTTCGAGGCCGAGCGGACCGAGGCGCTCACCGCCCAGGGCGTCACCGCCCTGTCGATGGACGCGGTGCCGCGGATCTCGCGGGCCCAGTCGATGGACGTGCTGTCGTCGATGGCCAACATCGCGGGCTACCGGGCGGTGATCGAGGCGGCCCACGTGTTCGGCCGGTTCTTCACCGGTCAGGTCACCGCGGCGGGCAAGGTCCCGCCGGCGAAGGTGCTCGTGGCCGGGGCGGGCGTCGCCGGGCTCGCCGCCATCGCCGCGGCCAACAGCCTCGGCGCGGTCGTGCGGGCCACCGACCCGCGCTCCGAGGTCGCCGACCAGGTGCGGTCGCTCGGCGGCGAGTACCTGGCGGTCGAGGTCGAGCAGGAGGCCTCCACCGACGGCTACGCCAAGGCCACCTCGGCGGACTACGACAAGCGCGCGGCCGAGATCTACTCCGAGCAGGCCGCGGACTGCGACATCATCATCACCACCGCGCTGATCCCGGGGCGCCCCGCGCCGAAGCTGATCACCGCCGCGGACGTGGCGTCCATGCGCCCGGGCAGCGTGGTCGTCGACATGGCGGCCTCGCAGGGCGGCAACGTCGAGGGCTCGGTGGCCGGCGAGGTCGTCGTGACCGACCACGGCGTGACGGTCGTCGGCTACACCGACCTGGCCGCCCGGCTGCCCGCGCAGGCATCGCAGCTCTACGGCACGAACGTGCTCAACCTGCTCAAGCTCATGACCCCGGAGAAGGACGGGCGGCTCGCGCTCGACCTCGACGACACCGTGGTCCGCGGCATCACCACCGCGCACGCGGGGGAGACGCTCTGGCCGCCGCCCGAGGTCACGGTGAGCGCGGCGCCCGCCGCCCAGCCGGCCGAGGAGCCGAAGGAGAAGGAGCCGGAGAAGCCGCGTTCCCCGTACGCGGGTCTCGCCGCCGGGATCGTCGGCGCGCTGGCGCTGTTCGCGGTCACGGCTCTGGCCCCGGCCGAGCTCGCCGGGCACCTCACTGTGTTCGTGCTGGCGATCGTCATCGGCTTCTACGTCATCGGCAACGTGCACCACGCGCTGCACACGCCGCTGATGTCGGTCACGAACGCGATCTCCGGCATCATCGTCGTCGGCGCGATCCTGCAGATCGGCACCGGCGGCGACGCCCTGGTCATCGGGCTCGCCGCGGTCGCGGTGCTGCTCGCCGCCATCAACATCGTCGGTGGCTTCGCGGTGACCCGCCGCATGCTGCAGATGTTCACGAGGAGCTGAGCCGTGCAGACGTGGACCACTGCGGCGTACCTGATCGCCGCGATCCTGTTCGTGATCAGCCTCGCGGGGCTGTCGAGGCACGAGACATCGCGCTCCGGTGTGCTGTTCGGCATCGCCGGCATGACGATCGCGCTGGTCGCCACGGCCGTCGTCGCGCTCGGCCAGGCGTCCGGGCTGGGCGTCGCCCTGCTGCTGGTCGCCGTCGTCGTCGGCGGGGCGATCGGGCTCTGGCGGGCCCGCGTCGTCGAGATGACGGGGATGCCCGAGCTCATCGCGCTCATGCACAGCTTCGTCGGCCTCGCCGCGGTGCTGGTCGGCTGGAACGGCTTCCTGGAGGTCGAGTCCGGTCACCTGCAGCTCGAGGGCTCGCTGCTGGGCATCCACCACGCCGAGGTCGCCGTCGGCGTCTTCATCGGCGCGGTGACCTTCACCGGTTCGGTGGTCGCCTACCTGAAGCTGTCGGCGAAGATCAAGTCGGCGCCGCTGATGCTGCCCGGCAAGAACCTCCTCAACCTCGGCGCGCTCGTGGCGTTCGCGGTGCTGACGGTCGTCTTCGTCATCTCGCCGCAGATGTGGATCCTGGCCGTGCTCACGGTGCTGGCGCTGCTGCTCGGCCTGCACCTGGTCGCCTCGATCGGCGGCGGTGACATGCCGGTCGTGGTGTCGATGCTGAACTCGTACTCCGGCTGGGCCGCCGCGGCGGCAGGCTTCCTGCTCGGCAACGACCTGCTGATCATCACCGGTGCGCTGGTCGGCTCCTCCGGTGCCTACCTGTCCTACATCATGTGCAAGGCGATGAACCGCTCGTTCGTCTCGGTCATCGCGGGCGGGTTCGGTGCCACCTCCTCGGCGGCCGCCGCCGTCGAGGGCGAGCACCGCGAGGTCGACGCCGAGGGGGTCGCCGAGCTGCTCGCGAACGCCGACAGCGTCGTCATCACCCCCGGCTACGGCATGGCCGTCGCCCAGGCGCAGTACCCGGTCGCGGAGCTGACCCGCTCACTGCGCGACGCCGGCGTGAACGTGCGCTTCGGCGTCCACCCGGTCGCGGGGCGGCTCCCCGGGCACATGAACGTGCTCCTCGCCGAGGCCCAGGTGCCCTACGACATCGTCCTGGAGATGGACGAGATCAACGACGATCTCGCCGAGACCGACGTCGTGCTGGTCATCGGCGCCAACGACACGGTCAACCCGGCCGCGTCGGAGGACCCGGGCTCGCCGATCGCCGGGATGCCGGTGCTGCGGGTGTGGGACGCCAAGGACGTGATCGTGTTCAAGCGGTCGATGGCCACCGGCTACGCGGGCGTGCAGAACCCGCTGTTCTTCCGGGACAACACCCAGATGCTGTTCGGCGACGCCAAGGAGCGCGTGCAGGACATCCTGTCCTCGATCAAGAGCCTCACGAAGACGGGCTGACCGGCGGGCGACTTCACCCGGGCGGGGCGCAGGTGTTACCGAGCCGACTCCTGCGCTCCGCTTGCCCGGAACGTCCGGTGGGCACTCTGTGTCCATGAGTGAGAGCAGCACGCAGCACGCGAACACGACCTGGCCCCACCCCGAGAGCGAGCAGGCCCGCCACGACGGGCGCTACACCCCGGTCGCCCGTGCCGGGCACCGCGGACACCGGTCCGACGACCCGTCCACCTCCATGCGGGACTGACCACCGCACCACCACGCCCGGTCCGCAGCCGGATCGGGCCCGATGAGAACCGGTCGCCGTCACCCGCCCTCGGGCGTGGGGTGCGGCGACCCTGTCGTTGCAGGGGTCCCCGAGCGTGGGGACGGGTCAGGACGCCGGGATGCAGAGCCCCGGACAGCGGCCGATCCGGCCCTGGAACGAGACGGTGGTCCCGTCGGGACCCGGCTCCACCCGTACGTCCTCCGCGACCGCCTCGATCATCCCGATACCCCGTCCGCGGTGGCCTGGGTCGGTGGGCGGGTCGCGCCAGCGCCCGCGGTCGCTGACCTCCATCCGCACCAGGTACCCCTCGGCGTCCCCGCGCAGCAGAACCGTCGCGGCCCCGCCCGAGCCCGTGGCCCCGTAGGCGTGCTCGATGCTGTTGGAGACGGCCTCGTTCACCGCGAGGACGAGATCCTGCACGGTCGGGCACTGTTCGTCGGTCCCGCACAGCGACGCGAGCCACCTCCCGGTCTCCCGGCGGGAGCGGCCTGCCGACCCGGGTTCGACGGGCAGCTCGACACGCAGAGTCGGGGACATGGGAGAGCAGTACCCACCAGGTCGCCGTGCAACTCATCGGAGTGACCGTCGATCGACAGTCGACCAGGTCACGCGACGTTCGACATGCGGGCCCGCGCCACCCGGCCTACCGTCGGTCGGTGATGACAGTCGATCATCGCCGGCCGCGGAGACGGCATGGCTGAGCCGAGCACGGACGCCGAGGGAGCCGAGGCGTCGCGGGCCGACGACACGGTGGGGGACCCGGTGGACGGCACGAGCGGGCACGTCGGGACCGTGCACACCGGTCCCGGGCACCCCGTGGACGAGGCCGCCGGGAACGCCCACGAGACCGTGGACGCCCGTCCCGACGAGTACGCCCACCTCCTCGCGCCCCTGCACGCCTTCGCCGCCGCCGGACCCGACGACCCGGAGCGGGAGCGGCTGCGCTCGGAGCTGGCGAGGGGCTTCCACCCGGTGGTCCGGCACATCGCCGGGCGCTACCGGCACCGCGGCGAGCCCGTCGAGGACCTGGAGCAGGTCGGCACGATCGGGCTGATCAACGCGCTGGACCGGTTCGACCCGGGCCAGGGCACCCCGTTCCTGGCCTACGCCGTCCCCACGATCACCGGGGAGATCCGCCGGTACTTCCGCGACCGCACCTGGTCGATGCGCGTGCCGCGGCGGCTCAAGGACATCCAGAGCCGCATGACCCGCGCCCAGGAGGAACTGGCCTCGCGGCACGGCCGTGCCCCCAGGGTCTCCGAGCTCGCCGAGCACCTCGGCATCAGCCGCGAGGAGGTCATCGAGGGGCTGCAGGCCCAGGACTCCTACCGGTCGGACTCGCTCGACCAGCTCGTCGGTGACACCGACAACCCGCTCGGCGAGATCGTCGGGGGCATCGACGCCGGGATGGACGCGGTCGAGGCCCGCGAGTCGCTGCGTCCCGCCCTGCGCAAGCTCCCCGAGCGGGAGCGGACCATCCTCATGCTGCGGTTCTTCGGCAACCAGACCCAGACCCAGATCGCCGCCCAGGTCGGGTTGTCGCAGATGCACGTGTCGCGGCTGCTCGCCCGGACCCTGGTGACCCTGCGCGGACACCTCGCCGACGAGCAGACCCACCACGACGGGGTCCCCGAGGCCGGCTGACGCCTGCCGGCTACGACGACCGGGTAGCCGTGGTGGTCCGACCGGGGCAACCGGACCGGTCCTGATCACCTCGCCGTCACCTGTGCGTTTCCCCACCGGCCTCCCGGGGCACCCTGTCGTGTTCCGCGCACGCCGTCGTCCGCCCACCGGGCCACGGTGCCGCGCATACCGAGACATCAGCGAGACCGTCGTCCCGCGACCCGTCACCCGCACGTCCGCGGCCGGTCGGTGCCCCACCGACCGGTTCCGTGCCGTGCCGCCGGTCGCGACGACAGGAGAGGAACCGGGTATGGCCGTGCAGGAGAAGACGTTCGCCACCGAGCGTGACCGAAAGCAGGCGGAGCGCTCGTCGGCCGCGGCCGCCGGGCGCGCCGAGGTGGCGGCCGCCAGGGCGGAGCGGGCCGCCGCGAAGGCGCAGCAGGCCGCGCTGATCGCGGCCGGTGCCGCCGGCCCGGCCCAGGAGGCCGGGATGTCGGGCCCGTCGGCGAAGGATGCGAAGGCCGGGAAGAAGGCCGACGCGAAGAAGGGCAAGAAGGACAAGAAGGGCGGCCGGAAGGCCGTCGAGGCGGCGAAGGCCGACACGAAGAAGGCTCGCCGCAAGGAGGAGAAGGACGCCGAGAAGGCCGTCCGCGCCGCCGAGAAGGCCGAGAAGAAGGCCCGTAAGCAGGCGAAGGCCGAGCGTGCCGAGCAGGAGAAGGCCGCGGCCGAGGAGAAGAAGGCCGCCAGGACGGCCAAGGCCGCGCGGCTGGAGAAGGTCGCCAAGCGCGACGCCGCCGCGAAGGCGGACAAGAAGGCCCGCAGGCTGGCGGAGGAGCAGGTCGTCGCCGGCCGGCCGGGCAGCGGGGTCGGTACGCCCGAGACCACGCCCGCCGAGCGGGAGAACCGACGTCGCGAGGCCGAGCAGGAGGCGGGCCGGCTGGCCGCCGCGGCCGAGCACAAGGCGACCGCCGAGCGCCCCGCCGAGGTGCATCACACCAACGGCCTGCGACTCTGACGGCACGCCGCAGCCACCGGCGACGCCCGGACCCGGCCGGGTCCGGGCGTCCCGTGCGTCAGGGCCTGCACACCTGACCGGATGTTCAGGCTTGCACGAGCGAACGATGTGGCCGTAGCGTTCGCCCGTGCACATCGCCGAGGGCTATCTGCCGCCGCTGCACGCGGCGGCCTGGACCGTCGTCGCCGCGCCGTTCGTCGTGCACGGCGCCCGCGCCGTGGTGCGCCGCGTGCGGGAGGACCCGGACACCACGCTGCTGCTCGCCGCGGCGGGCGCGTTCACCTTCGTCCTCTCGGCGCTCAAGATCCCGTCGGTGACCGGGTCGTCGTCGCACCCGACCGGAACCGGGCTGGGCGCGGTGCTGTTCCGACCACCGGTGATGGCCCTGCTCGGGACGGTGGTGCTGTTCTTCCAGGCCGTCCTGCTCGCCCATGGCGGGCTCACCACGCTCGGCGCCAACGCCTTCTCGATGGCGATCGCCGGGCCGTGGATCGCCTACGGCGCCTACGTCGTGGTCCGCAGGATCGGGGGCTCGCTGGGGCCCGCGGTGTTCGCCGCGGCCTTCCTCGGTGACCTCGGTACCTACACGATCACCAGCGCGCAGCTCGCGCTCGCGTTCCCCGACCCCACCTCCGGGTTCGGCGGAGCGTTCGTCACCTTCGCATCGATCTTCTCGATCACGCAGATCCCGCTGGCCGTGGCCGAGGGGCTGCTGACCGTGCTCGTCGTGCGGCTGCTCGTGCGCATCACCCCGGACGAGCTGCGCCGCCTCGGCGTGCTGCGCCCGGCCGCGGGAACCGACACCGGCGGCCCCGCCCCGGCCGCGACCGCACAGGGCCCGGAGAAGGAGGCGTCGGCGTGAGCCGCTCGACCGTCGTGAACATCCTGCTGGTCGTCGCCGTCGTCGCGTTGTTCGCGGTGCCGGTGCTGTTCGTGCCCGGCGAGTACGCCGGGTCCGACGGCCAGGCGGGCGAGGCCATCGAGGCCACCGGCTACCGGCCGTGGTTCAGCCCGGTGTGGGAGCCGCCGTCGGGCGAGATCGAGTCCGGTATCTTCGCGATGCAGGCCGCGGCCGGCGCGGGCGTGCTCGGTTACTGCCTCGGCGTCGCCCGCACCCGTAGCCGGGAGAAGGCCGCGCGGCAGAGCTGATGCTGCTGATCGACGAGACGGCCTACGCCAACCGCTGGCGGTCCCGGCACCCCGGGGAGAAGGCGTTCCTCGCCCTGGGGCTGCTGCTGCTCGCCGTCGCGCTCCCACCGTGGCCGGGGGCCGTGCTGACCGGTACCGCGGCGCTGGCGCTGCTGCTGGGCGGTGCCCGGGTGCCGTGGCGGACCGCGCTGCGGCTGCTCGCGCTGCCCCTCGGGTTCGTGATCGTGGGGGCGCTGCCCCTGCTGGTGACCGTCGGCGGGGACCCGTGGCTCGCGTTCGCGCCGGGCGGGCCGGCCCGGGCGGCCGCGCTCGTCGGACGCTCGCTGGCGGCGGTGACCTGCCTGATCCTCTTCGCCGCGACGACGCCGCTCGCCGACACCCTGCCCCGGCTGCGGTGGGTGCCGCCGGCCGTCCTGGAGATCACCCTGCTCGTCTACCGCATGCTGTTCCTGTTGCTGGACTCGCTGACCGCGGTCCGGGAGGCCCAGTCCCTCCGGATGGGATTCCGGACGCGGCGGACCACCTTCCGGTCGCTGGCCGGGCAGGGCGGGGCCGTGTTCGTCCGCGCCTTCGACCGTGCCCGCCGCCTCGAGGCCGGCCTCGCCTCCCGCGGCTACGACGGCTCGCTGCGCGTCCGGGTACCCGCCCGCACCGTCTCGCCCGCCTTCGTCGCGGCGAGCACGGTGCTGCTCGTCGCCGTGCCCGTACTGGCCCTGGTGGTCGTCCCGTGACCGCGGTCCTGGAGGCCCGCGGGCTGGTCTTCGCCTACCCGGACGGGCCGGTCGTGCTCGACGGGGCGGACCTCGTCGTCGACCCGGGGCGCAGGCTCGCGGTGCTCGGCCCCAACGGTGGCGGAAAGACCACCCTGTTCCGGCTGCTGCTCGGGCTGCTCGCACCGTCGGCCGGGCAGGTCCTGCTCGACGGCGAGCCGGTCCGCCGCACCCGCCGCGGGCTGCTGCGGCTGCGCGAGTCCGCCCAGCTCGTCCTGCAGGACCCCGACGACCAGCTGTTCTCCGCCGACGTCGCGCAGGACGTGTCGTTCGGCCCGCTGAACCTCGGTCTCGACGAGACCGAGGTCGACGCCCGGGTGCACGACGCGCTGTCCGCCGTCGGCATCGCCGACCTCGCCGACCGGCCGACGCACCGGCTGTCGTTCGGGCAGCGCAAGCGGGTCGCGATCGCCGGGGCGCTCGCCGTCCGGCCCCGGGTGCTGGTGCTCGACGAGCCGACCGCGGGTCTGGACCCGGCCGGGGTGGAGGAGCTCGTCGTCGTGCTGGCGGACCTGCAGCGCGCCGGGACCGCGGTCGTGCTGTCCACACACGACGTCGACCTCGCCCACCGCTGGGCCGACGACGTCGCCGTCGTCGCGCGCGGGCGGGTACGGCGCGGCCCGGCCGCGGAGATCCTCGGCGACGCCGCGCTGCTCTCCGACGCCCG
>NZ_JAMXSG010000099.1:0-18023 GCF_024124365.1 Pseudonocardia sp. McavD-2-B | reverse complement strand
CGCCGAGACCGGTCCGATCCCCCACCCCGGGCACCCGGGCGGCTGGGGCGACTGCCCCGGCCAGGCCGACCTCGGTGCCACACCCGGCCCGCCGGCCCCGCCCGCCCCCGGCCGGGGACACGGGCACGGGCACGGGCACGGCGCCGCGTCCCCGGCCGGGCGACGGGTGCGCAGGCTGCTGGTCGCCCTGCTCGTGCCGTGCGTACTCGCGACGCTCGCCGGGGTGGCCCTGCTGTGGCCGGGGGCGACCCCGGTCCCGGAGATCCCACCCACCCAGCAGGTGCACGGCACCGTCACCGCGGTGCAGGTCGCGGACTGCTCCCCCGGCGCCGGGGACCGTCGCTGCACCGGGGTGACGGTCGCGCTGTCCGACGGGCCGCGCGCCGGGCGGGACCTGGTGCAGCTGGTGCCGAACGAGCCGTCGACGCCGCGGTTCGCGGTGGGCGACCCGGTCACGCTGTCCTGGTCGGGCGCGAACCCCGACGACGCGGGCTCCTACCAGCTCGTGGACTTCCAGCGCGGCGCCCCGCTGGGGTGGCTGGCGGCGGCGTTCGCGCTGGCCGTCGTGGTGCTCGGGCGGCTGCGCGGGTTCGCGGCACTGGTCGGCCTGGCGCTGAGCTTCGTGGTCCTCCTGTGGTTCGTGCTGCCGGCGATCCTGTCCGGCGGCTCGCCGCTCGCGGTCGCCGTCACCGGCGCCTGCCTGATCATGTTCGTGGTGCTGTACCTGACCCACGGGTTCACCGCGCGGACCTCGTGCGCGGTGCTCGGCACGCTGGCCTCGCTCGCCCTGATCGGGGTGCTGGGCTACCTGTTCACCGTCACCTCGCGGCTCACCGGGCTCGACGACACCACCGCCACGCTGATCGGCACGCTCGGCCCCGGGGTACCGATCGACCCGCGCGGCCTGGTGCTGGCCGGACTGGTGATCGGCGCGCTCGGGGCGCTCGACGACGTCACCGTCACCCAGGCCTCCGCGGTGTGGGAGCTGGGCGCGGCGAACCCCGAGCTGGGTGTGCGCGAGCTGTTCGCGGCCGGGATGCGGATCGGGCGCGACCACGTCGCGTCCGCGGTGAACACCCTGGTGCTGGCCTACGCCGGCGCCGCGCTCCCGCTGCTGCTGCTGTTCACGGTGGCGGCGGGCGGCGTGACCCAGGTGCTCACCAGCCAGGACGTGGCGACCGAGATCGTGCGGACCCTGGTGGGCAGCATCGGGCTGGTCGCCGCCGTCCCGGTGACGACCGGGCTGGCCGCACTCGTCGTCGGCCGGCGCTGAGTCCCGGTCCGGCGACCTATCCGGCGGGCTGGAGCACGAAGTCGTAGCGGGCCTCGTACCAGGGCACCTCGCTGTGCCCGCCGTCCGGTGTGGGGCCGGGCTCGCGGCGGGTGAAGCCGACGACGAGTTCGCGCTTGACCCCGAACACGACGTCGGAGTCGAGGAACTCGGCGCCCTCCCGGAACAGGTGGGTGATCAGCGGCTCGTAGCCGGGCACGGCCAGCAGGAAGTGGATGTGGGCGGGCCGCATCGGGCTGATGTCGGTGCGCGAGACGAGGTCGCCGACGGGCCCGTCCATCGGGATGGCGTAGCCGAGCGGGGCGATGGTGCGCAGGCAGTAGCCGCCGTCGTCGCCGGTGGTGTACTTCGCGCGCAGCCGGGCCTCGTCGACGTCGAGCTGGGCCTCGTAGGTGCCGTCGGCGTCGGACTGCCAGACGTCGAGGACGGCTCCGGTCACCGGGGTGCCGTCGAGCGCGCGGACGCTGCCGTGCACGAACAGCGGGTCGCCGGGCAGCCCGTCGGACATGTCCTCGCCGGAGGCCTTCTCCGGGGAGCCGTCGATGTGGAACGGGCCCAGCACCGTCGCCGGGGTGGCGGCCGGGTCGAGCCGGTGGTTCTGCTGGACGACGAGCATGGACAGCCCGAGCACGTCGGAAGCGAGGATGAACTCCTCGCGCTTGTCGTCGGAGATCTGCCCGGTTGCGGTCAGCCAGCGCACCGCGGCCATCCACTCGTCCTCGGTGAGGTGGGTCTCGCGGGCGAAGTCGTGCAGGTGGCGCACCAGGGCGGTCATCAGCTCGGCGGTGCGCGGGTCGTGCGCGGTCGCCCAGCGCGCGACGGCGGCGTCGGTGATCGTGTCCTCGGTGACGGTGGTGGGCTGCGTCATCGCAGGTCTCCCTCGGGCTGGTACGGGTCGGGGTCGACAGACCGGTTGTGCAGGTCCACGGACAGGAAGATGTCGTTGGCGACGGGGTGGCGCAGCTCCTCGGCGAGCTGGCCGATCAGGCCCGCGGTGCGGGCGAGCAGGGCGAAGCCGCGCAGCAGCTCCAGCGGCAGTCCGAGGTCGGCCAGCGCGGCGCCGCAGACGCCGGCGCCGTTGAGCGGCAGCGTCCGTCCGAGCACCTGCGGGTGCACCCGGCCGATCGCGGCGAACAGCCTCAGGTGCGGGCCGGTCAGCCCCTCCTCGGCGGCGAGGGTGAACAGCCGCGGGGTGCGGGGGTCGCCGTCCTTGTGGACGTGGTGGCCGAGGCCCGGCACGAACCGCTTCGCCGCCCGCTGGGCGGTGACGATCTCCAGCGCGACGGCGTCCCAGCCGTCGTCGGTGGTCGGGCGCTCGACGGGCAGGTGGTCGTGCAGGAACCGGCCGCAGTCCTCGGTGACGCCGAGGAAGCGCGACCCGCCGCCGAGCAGCCCGGCGGCCAGCGCGCCCTGCACCGAGTCCGGCGCCGACAGGTGGGTGAGCCGGGTGACGATCGCGGTCGGGGTGAACCCGTGGTCGGCCAGCGCGGCGAGGACGGCCTCGAACACCCGGGTCTCACCGGGGGTGGGGCGACGCTGGGTGGCGAGCCAGAACGCGAGCTCGCCGAACCCGACCTTCCCCATGACGTCGTCGGCGAGGTCGTGGCCGAGCAGGGTGATGGCGTCCTTCGACGAGGCGCCCAGGGCGGTGGGGTAGGTCATGAGTCGAGCCATTTCCGCAGGTCGGCGCCGTGCTCGTCGAGCCGCGGCGGAGGGAGCCGGTAGACGGCCGGGGTGGCGGAGAACCGGACCGGGTGCCGGGTGGTGGGCACCGCGCGGTCCCCCTCCCCGACCGTGACGACGGGATCGAGCCCGAAGCGCTCGGCCATCGCGAACCCGCCGTCGATGGTCTGGATCGGCCCGGACGGCACGCCGGCGGCGGTGAGCAGCTCGAACCACTCGACGGCCCCCCGGGTCGCGAGCCGCTCCTCCAGCAGCGGGCGCAGCTCCTCCCGGTTGACCGTGCGGTCGGCGTTGCGGGCGAAGCGGGGGTCGTCGGCGAGGCCGGGCACCTCGAGCACGCCGCAGAGCTTGCGGAACTGGGCGTCGTTGCCGGCGGCGACGATGAGGTCGTCGTCGGCGGTGGGCATCGGCTCGTAGGGGAACACCGAGGGGTGGGCGTTGCCCATCCGGTAGGGCACCGTCCCGCCCGCGACCCAGGCGGAGCTGTGGTTGACCAGCCCGGTCAGCGCGGAGGACAGGAGGTTGACCTCGACGTGCTGGCCGGTGCCGGTGCGGTCGCGGTGGCGCAGCGCGGCGAGGACGCCGATCGCGGCGTGGTTGCCCGCCATCACGTCGAACACCGAGATCCCGGCCCGGTACGGCGGCCCGTCCGGGTCGCCGGTGAGGCTCATCAGCCCGGACATCGCCTGCACCATGAGGTCGTAGCCGGGGACGTGCGCGCCCGCACCGGAGCCGAACCCGGAGATCGAGGCGTAGACGACACCGGGGTTGTCGGCGGCGACGGAGGCGTGGTCCAGCCCGAAGCGGGCCATCCCGCCGGGCCGCAGGTTCTCGATGACGACGTCGGCGCGGCGGGCGAGCTCGCGGGCCGCGGCGAGATCGCCGGGGTCGCGCAGGTCGAGCGCGATCGACCGCTTCCCCCGGTTGATGCCGAGGTAGTAGGTGGCCTCGCCGTCGCGCTCGGGCGGGGTCCAGGTGCGGGTGTCGTCGCCCGCCGGTCCCTCGACCTTGATGACGTCGGCGCCCATGTCCGCCAGCAGCATCGTCGCGTACGGCCCGGCCAGGATCCGGGAGAAGTCGGCGACGAGTACGCCGTCGAGCGGCCCGCCGGTTCCGGGTTCCGCCATCGGTGTCCCTCCGAAGTGATCGCTGTGCGGACGAGTGTCCGCCAGACGATCGTGGCCCCGGGCGCGGGCGGCGGTCAAGCCGTGGCCGACACCGTCACGTGCGGCGCGGAGGCGAGCCGGGCGAAGTCGGCGCTGATGTCGCCCGCGGCCTGCAGCAGCAGCGGCAGATGGTGTTCGAGCAGGGTCTCCAGCGAGGTCTCCGCGGCGTGGCAGTTGACGTTGACCCCGGCGACGACCCGGCCCTCGCCGTCGCGCAGCGGGGCGGCGACCGAGCGGATGCCCGGGGCGAGCTGCTCGTCGGTCAGCGCCCAGCCGCGGGCCCGGACCTCGCGCAGCTCGGCGTCGCGCTCGGCGGGCGCCGGGGCGTGCCGCGGGGTCAGCCCGGAGCGCGACGGCTCGGCCAGCACCCGTTCCAGCTCCTCGGGGGCCAGCGCGGCGAGCTGCACCTTCCCCAGCGACGTCGACGCGGCCGGGAACCGCGTCCCGATCTGCACCGACAGCGCGACGATCTTGGGCACAGCGACCCGCGCGACGTAGACGATGTCGCTGCCGTCGAGCTGGGCGATCGAGCACGACTCGTGGGTCCGCGCGACGAGTCGCTCCAGGTGCGGCCGGGCCACGTCCCACAGCCCGGTCGACCGGACGTAGGCGACGCCCAGGTCCAGCACCCGCGGGGTCAGGGCGTAGCCGCGCTCGCCGGAGCGGACGTAGCCGAGCTCGGTGAGGGTGAGCAGCACCCGGCGCACGGTCGGGCGGGCGAGCCCGGTCGCGCCGGCCAGGTCGGCGAGGGTCATCTCCGCCCGTCCGGGCCGGAAGGCGGTGATCACCTCGAGACCACGGGCGAGCGCCTCGATGAAGTCCGGGCCGGTCCCGTCGCGTGCCATGGGCCCACGGTAGCCGGACACCCCCGCGACCCGGCCGTTGACAGCGCAAGAAGGGTGCGCGACAGTGATCGCCGTCCGTGCGATGTCCGCACAGCGGACGCCTGTCCGCAGAATCGAGGAGTGCGTCGATGAGCGTCGTCTTCCGCAACGGGACCGTCCTGACGGTGGACGCGGGCCGGACGGTCCTGTCCGGCCACGACGTCCTGGTGACCGGTGACCGGATCGCCGCGGTCGGGGTCGGTCTGGAGGTGCCCGAGGGCACCGAGGAGGTCGACGCGACCGGCGGTATCGTGATGCCGGGCATGGTCGACACCCACCGGCACATGTGGCAGACCTCGCTGCGCGGGTACGGCGCCGACTGGACGCTCACCCAGTACTTCGTCTGGAACTACCTGGAGTGGGGCAGGATCTTCCGCCCGGAGGACATCCACGCGGGGAACCTGCTCGCCGCGCTGGAGGCCCTCGACGCGGGCGTCACCACCACCGTCGACTGGTCGCACGGCCTGCAGACCCCGCAGCACGCCGACGCCGCCGTCGACGCCCTGACCTCCACCGCGGGCCGGTTCGTGCTCGCCTACGGCAACATCCACGACGCCCCCGCGAACTGGACCGCCGACCCCGGGTTCCGCGAGTTCGTGTCGCGGCGCATCACCCCCGGCGACGACATGCTCGGCTTCCAGCTCGCCTTCGACGTCACCGGTGACCCCGCGTTCCCCGAGCGCCCCGCGTTCGAGGTGGCCCGCGAGCTCGGCGTCGGCGTCACGACGCACGCCGGGGTGTGGGGCGCGACCAACGACGACGGCGTCCGGCTCATGCACGAGCACGGCTTCGCCGGGCCGGACACCGTCTACGTGCACGCCGCGACCCTGTCCGCCGACTCCTACCACCGGATCGCCGCGACCGGCGGCTCGGTGTCGGTGTCCACCGAGAGCGAGCAGAGCGCCGGTCAGGGCTACCCGCCCACCTGGGCGCTGCGCGAGCACGGGATCCCGGTGTCGCTGTCGATGGACACCTCGATGTGGTGGAGCGCGGACCTGTTCTCGGCGATGCGCACCACGCTGGGCGCCGACCGATCTCGCGAGCACCTGGAGGCACACGCGCGCGGGGACACCGTCACCCACTCGTCGCTGCGGGCCGAACAGGTCGTGGAGTGGGCGACCCGCGGCGGGGCCCGCGCGATCGGACGCGAGTCCGATCTCGGCTCGGTCGAGGTCGGCAAGAAGGCCGACCTGGTGCTGCTGCGCAACGACCACTCACCGGTGTCGTTCCCGCTGCTGAACCCGCACGGTCACGTCGCGTTCCAGGCCCAGCGCGGCGACGTGCACACCGTGCTCGTGGACGGGCGCGTGGTGAAGCGCGACGGGCGCCTGGTCGACGTCGACCTCGCCGCCGCGCGGACCGCGGTCACCGCCACCGTCGAGCACCTGCGCGCCACGATGGGCGAGGCGGCCTGGCAGGCCGGGATGAACCCCGAGATCCCCGAGACCAAGGTCCTCGACAATCCCTACACCTACACCGACTACCGCAGCGCGGCCACGCACGGCGGCTGATCAGGCGGGGAGGCGGGCGACCAGGTGCGCCTCCCCGTTGCCCTCGCCGTGGGCGAGGACCTCGAGGCCGGCGAACGCGGCGGTCAGCTCACCGGGCACCGCCCGGAACGGGCCGCCCGCGTCGCCGACCTCGGACAGCACCGTGACCACCAGCAGCCCGCCCGGCGCGAGCGCGGCACGCAGCGCCGGGTAGAGCGCCGGGTCGCGGAACCGCTGGCAGACGACGACGTCGTAGCGGTCGTCGTCGCGGGGGAAGCCGGCGTCGAGGTCGGCCTCCACCCAGCGCACCCGTACGTCGTGGGCGGCGGCCAGCCCGGCGCCCGCGGCGAGCCCGGCCGGGGACACGTCGACGGCGACGACGTCGAGTCCCTGCATCGCCAGCCACACCGCGACCGCGCCGCGCCCGCAGGCCACGTCCAGCGCCCGGCCCGAGGACGGGAGCAGGTCCGTGCGCCCGCGCAGCGCGTCCGGCGGGAGCGGCGACCCGGCCCCCGCGGCGGTGTGCCGGGCGTCCCAGCGTTCGCGGTCCGAGGCCGCCACCGCGGCCTCAGCCCGCCAGGGCGGTCACGACGGCGTCGGTGACCGCGTCCAGCGGGACGTCCTGCTGCTCGCCCGAGACGAGGTCCTTGAGCCCGACGGTGCCGTTCTCCAGGTCCCGGTCCCCCAGGACCAGCGCGAACCGTGCGCCGGACCGGTCGGCGGACTTCATCGCGCCCTTGAGCCCCCGGCCGCCGTAGGCCAGGTCGACCCGCAGGCCCCGGGCCCGCAGCTGCGCGGCGACCACGACCAGGCGGCGCTGCGCGGCGGCGCCGAGGGACACCCCGAACACCTCGACGCGGGCGTCCGACCAGGGCTGCACACCTTCGGCGCGGCAGGCGAGCAGCGTGCGGTCGACGCCGATGCCGAACCCGACGCCGGACAGCTCGGGGCCGCCGAGGGTCGCCATCAGGCCGTCGTAGCGGCCGCCACCACCGATGCCGGACTGCGCGCCGAGGCCGTCGTGGACGAACTCGAAGGTGGTCTTGGTGTAGTAGTCCAGGCCGCGGACCATGCGCGGGTTCGGTGTGTAGGCGACGCCGAGGTCGTCGAGGTGGGCGAGCACCCGGGCGTGGTGGTCGGCGGCGGCGTCGGACAGGTGGTCCATCAGCAGCGGCGCGTCGGCCATCGCGGCGCGGACCTCGGGGCGCTTGTCGTCGAGCACGCGCAGCGGGTTGATCTCCGCCCGGGCCCGGGTCGCCTCGTCGAGGTCGAGCCCGGCCAGGAACTCCTGCAGCCGCTCCCGGTAGGCCGGCCGGCACTCGGCGTCGCCGAGCGAGGTGATCTCCAGCCGGTAGCCGGTCAGGCCGAGGGCCTTGAAGCCCTCGTCGGCGATCGCGATGACCTCGGCGTCCAGGCCTGCGTCGTCCACCCCGATCGCCTCGACGCCGACCTGCTGGAGTTGCCGGTAGCGCCCGGCCTGGGGCCGCTCGTAGCGGAAGAAGGGGCCCGCGTAGCGGAGCTTGACCGGCAGGCCCTGCTTGTCGAGGTTGTGCTCGATCACCGAGCGGACCACACCGGCGGTGCCCTCGGGGCGCAGCGTCACCGAGCGGTCGCCGCGGTCGGCGAAGGTGTACATCTCCTTGGAGACGACGTCGGTGGACTCCCCCACCCCGCGGGCGTAGAGGCCGGTGTCCTCGAACACGGGCAGCTCGATGTGGCCGTACCCGGCGCGCTCGGCGGCGGCGGCGAGGGTGTCCCGCACGTGCACGAACCCGGCCGAGGACGGCGGGAGGTACTCGGGGATGCCCTTCGGCGCGGCGAACGGCTCGGGCCTGCGGGCCCGGCCCACCTGCGGCTCGGTGGCGGTCACGGTTGCTGCACGTCCTCTCCGGGGATCATGTCGGGGGTCCTCCCAGCCTAGAACCGGTGTCTCTCAGCTTTCTCCCCAGGTCGCCCCGATACCCTCACCGCGCGTACGAGTGATCAAGTCAGGGAGTTGGGCGGGACGTGGCGACGAACGAGCAGCGCCGGGAGGCGGCCAAGCGCAAGCTGGAGGCGCAGCAGGCCCACCGGGCGCAGCGGCAGCAGCAGCGCAAGCGGAACACGACGATCGCGGCCGTCGTGACGGTGCTGGTCGTGGTGCTGGCCGCGGTCGGGGTGTACGCGCTGACCTCGGCCTGGGGCGGTTCCGACGACGCCGGGCAGAGCGCCGCGGCGCCCGCCGGGGACGGCCCGGACACCGCCGGTCGGCCGACGGTGCCGCTGCCCACGCGCCCGACGGCCCTGCCGGCGTCGGTGGACTGCACCTACCCGACGTCCCCCGAGCCCGCCTCGAAGCCGGTGAACCCGCCGGCGGCCGGCTCCACCCCGGCCCAGGGGACGGTCACGGCGGATCTGCAGACCAGCGCGGGCCCGATCGACCTGACGCTCGACCGCGGCCTGGCGCCGTGCACGGTCAAGAGCTTCGAGAGCCTGGCGCGGCAGGGCTACTTCGACGGGACCTCCTGCCACCGGCTGACGACCAGCCCCGGCCTGCAGGTGCTCCAGTGCGGTGACCCGAGCGGCAGCGGGCGCGGCGGCCCCGGCTACTCGTTCGCCGACGAGGTGTTCCCCGGTCTCACCTACGGCCGCGGGCTGCTCGCGATGGCCAACGCCGGCCCGGACACCAACGGCAGCCAGTTCTTCATGATCTACGGCGACGCCCAGCTGCCGCCGAGCTACACCGTGTTCGGCTCCATCGGCTCCGAGGGCCTCGCGACGCTGGACAAGGTCGCCAGGGGCGGCGAGTCCGCCGGCTCCGGTGACGGCGCGCCGAGCATTCCGGTCGAGATCCAGCGCACCGCACTCGGCTGACCGGCTCCCCGGTCCGCCCCTGGGTGGTGGGGCGGGCCGGGGTCAGGCCGCGCTGGTGACCCGGTAGACGTCGTAGACGCCCTCGATGTTGCGCACCGCCTGGAGCAGGTGCCCGAGGTGCTTCGGGTCGCCCATCTCGAAGGAGAACCGGGAGATCGCGACGCGGTCGCGGGAGGTGGTCGTCGTCGCCGAGAGGATGTTGACCTTCTCGTCGGCCAGGACCTTCGTGACGTCGGACAGCAGCCGGTGCCGGTCGAGCGCCTCGACCTGGATGGCGACCAGGAAGACCGACTCCGGCGACACCGACCAGGTCACGTCGACCAGCCGCTCCTCGCGCGCGGTGAGGTCCCCGGCGTTGGTGCAGTCGGTGCGGTGCACGCTGATCCCGCCGCCGCGGGTGACGAACCCGAGGATCTCGTCGCCCGGCACCGGGGTGCAGCAGCGGGCGAGCTTGATGTACAGGTCACCGAGGGCCTGCCCGTCCTCGCCGCTGACGACGACGCCGGCGTTGCCCGACGGACGCCGGTGGCGGACCGTCGACGGCGTCGCCCGCTCGGCGAGCTCCTCCTCGGCCTCCTCCTCGCCGCCGAACCACGCGACGAGGCGCTGCACGACGTGCTGGGCGCTGGCCTGGTGCTCGCCGACGGCGGCGTAGAGCGCGGAGACGTCGGAGTAGTGCATCTCCCGGGCGAGCGCGGACATCGCGTCGCCGGAGATGAGCCGCTGCAGCGGCATCCCGGTGCGGCGGGCCTCCCGGGTGATGGCCTCCTTGCCCTCCTCGACGGCCTCCTCGCGGCGCTCCTTGGCGAACCACTGCTTGATCTTGGCCTTGGCCCGCGGGGACTTCGCGATCTGCAGCCAGTCCCGCGACGGCCCGGCGTCCTCGGCCTTCGAGGTGAAGATCTCGACGACGTCGCCGGAGGACAGCTGCCGCTCCAGGGCGACGAGCTTGCCGTTGACCCGGGAGCCGATGCAGCGGTGCCCGACCTCGGTGTGCACGGCGTACGCCAGGTCGATCGGGGTGGAGCCGGTGGGCAGGGTGACGACGTCACCCTTCGGGGTGAAGACGAAGATCTCCCGCGCGGCGAGGTCGAAGCGCAGCGAGTCGAGGAACTCGCCGGGGTCGGCGGCCTCCCGCTGCCAGTCGAGCAGCTGGCGCATCCACGCCATCTCCTCGACCTCGACCTCCTTGTTGCCGCCGCCCTTGACCTCCTTGTACCGCCAGTGCGCGGCGATGCCGTACTCGGCGGTGCGGTGCATGGCGTGGGTGCGGATCTGCACCTCGAGGGGCTTGCCGTCCGGCCCGATCACCGTGGTGTGCAGCGACTGGTAGACACCGAACCGGGGCTGGGCGATGTAGTCCTTGAACCGGCCGGGCATCGGCTGCCACAGGGCGTGCACCATGCCGATCGCGGCGTAGCAGTCGCGCACCTCGTCGACGAGCACCCGGACCCCGACGAGGTCGTGGATGTCGTCGAAGTCGCGGCCCTTGACGATCATCTTGCGGTAGATCGAGTAGTAGTGCTTCGGTCGGCCCTCGACCTTGGCCGGGATCCGCGCGGAGTCCAGCTGCGCGGACACCTCGTCGATGACCTGGCGCAGGTAGGTGTCGCGCGACGGCGCACGGTCGGCGACCAGTCGGACGATCTCCTGGTACTTCTTGGGCTGCAGGATCGCGAAGGACAGGTCCTCCAGCTCCAGCTTCACCGTGGCCATGCCGAGGCGGTGCGCGAGCGGGGCGAACACCTCGAGGGTCTCGTTGGCCTTCTTGACCTGCTTCTCCGGGCGCAGGAAGCGCATCGTGCGCATGTTGTGCAGCCGGTCGGACAGCTTGATGACCAGCACCCGGGGGTCCCGGGCCATCGCGACGACCATCTTGCGGATCGTCTCGGCCTCCGCGGCGGTGCCGAACTCGACCTTGTCGAGCTTGGTGACGCCGTCGACGAGGTGCGCGACCTCGTCGCCGAAGTCGGCGCGCAGCCGCTCCAGGGAGTAGTCGGTGTCCTCGACGGTGTCGTGCAGCAGGGCCGCGACCAGCGTCGTGGTGTCCATGCCCAGCTCGGCCAGGATCGTGGAGACGGCGAGCGGGTGGGTGATGTAGGGGTCCCCGGACTTGCGGGTCTGGCCGTCGTGCTTGTCCTCGGCGACGTCGTAGGCGCGCTGGAGCAGCACCAGGTCGGCCTTGGGGTGCAGCGAGCGGTGGACCGCGGCGAGCGGCTCCAGCACCGGGGTCACGATGGCGACGCGCTGCGGCGTCATCCGCCGGGCGATGCGGGCACGGACCCGGCGGGTCGCGGACGGGCGCGGCGGCTCGTCGTCGGGCGTCAGCGGGCGCGTGGCCGGATGGGCGCCGGTCCGGTCGACCTCGGTCACCGCACCTCCTGCTCGTGCTCGGTGGCGGGAAGGGTCCCGGGTCCGAGGATAGTCCGCGAATCGGGGCCCGTCGTGGTCAGGCGTTCAGCAGGGCGTCGATCCGCAGGTCACCCAGCTTCGCCCGGCCGTTCAGCGCGGCCAGCTCCAGCAGCGTGCCGAACCCGACGACCTCGGCCCCGGCGTCGGCCAGCAGGGCGCAGGCGGCCGCGGCGGTGCCGCCGGTGGCGAGCACGTCGTCGACCACGTAGACCCGCGTGCCCGGCTCGACGACCCCGGCCGGCAGCTCCAGGGTGGCGCTGCCGTACTCCAGGTCGTAGCTGCGCGACGCGGCGACCGCGGGCAGCTTGCCCGCCTTGCGGACCGGCACGGTACCGACCCCGGCGACGAGCGCGACGGCGGCGCCGAGCAGGAACCCGCGCGCCTCCACCCCGACCACCAGGTCCGCCTCGCCCGCGTTGGCGGCCAGCTCGGTGGTGACGGTCGCGAAGGACTCCCCGTGCGCCAGCACCGGGGTGATGTCACGGAACAGCACCCCGGGTTGCGGGTAGTCGGGTACCGAGCGGACCAGCTCGGCGACCCGGAGCAGGTCGTCCGCGGAGTCCCCGGTGATCCCGGGCCCGACCCGGATGCCGTCGACCTGTGCCCCGCTCATCCGCGACGCCGTCCGGTCTTGCCGGTCGGGCGGGCGCCGGGCCGCGGGGCGGCGGGTGCGGAGGAGCTCACGGCGGCGAGGGTATCGGTGGCCGGATCGTCCTCGACGTCCGAGGCCGTCCCGCCCCGGCCGGCCGCGCGGGCACGACGTGCCTCGACCCGGGCGGCCTGGTCGCGGACCCGCTTGTCGCGCAGCTTGATGTCCACCAGGACCGGGGTGGCCAGCAGCAGCGAGGAGACGACACCGGTGATCATGCCGACCAGCTGCACCAGTGCCAGGTCGGCCAGCGTGCCGACACCGAGCAGACCGACACCGATCACGAGCAGGCCGAGCACCGGCAGGATCGCGATGAGCGAGGTGTTCATCGACCGCATCAGCGTCTGGTTCAGCGCGAGGTTCGCGGCCTCGGCGTAGGTGCGCCGGGTCAGCTTCAGCAGCCCGCGGGAGTTCTCCCGGACCTTGTCGAACACGACGACGGTGTCGTAGAGCGAGAACCCGAGGATGGTCAGCAGACCGATCACGGTGGCCGGGGTGACCTCCAGCCCGATGATCGAGTACACCCCGGCGGTCACGACGATGTCGTTGACGAGCGCGATCAGCGCCGCGGCGGCCATCGCCCGCTCGAAGTAGAACGCCAGGAACAGCGTGACCAGGACGATGAACACCGCCAGCGCGATCAGCGCCTGCGTGGTGACCTCGCCGCCCCAGGTGCCCGAGACCTGCGAGTCGCTGATCGAGGCGGCGCTCGGGGTGCCGTCCGCGCCGAGCGGCTGCAGCTGGGTGAACAGCGCCTCGCGCAGCGGCACGAGCTGCTCGGGGGTCAGCGGCTCGGACTGCAGCACGATGGACGCAGCGTCGCCGGACCCGACGGACTGGGTGACCTCGGGCGCGAAGCCGATCACGCCTTCGTAGACCCGGTCGACCTGCTGGGTGCTGATCGTGCCGTTCGCCCCGGTGGCGGGCAGCTGGATCTGCGAGCCGCCGGTGAAGTCGATCCCGAGGTTGAAGCCCCGGAAGACCAGCGACAGCACGCAGACGGCGATGAGCACGCCGAAGCCGATGTACCAGGTCTTCCGGCGGCCGATGATGTCGACGTTCGCGGTGCCGGTGGTGAGCCGGGTCCAGCCCGACAGCGACTCGGGGTTCGTCATGCGCCCGCTCCCTTCCCGGTGGTGGCCGCGCGCCTGCCGACGGCCGGCTTCTCACGGCGGTGCCGCGACCCGATCCGGTCGACCGCGGCGAGCCCGGACAGCCCGGGCCTGCCCAGCGACCTGGACCGGGAGATGAGCACGACCAGCGGGAACGTCACGAGGAACACGACGACGAGGTCGAGGACCGTGGACATGCCCAGGGTGAACGCGAAGCCGCGGACCTCGCCGACGGCCAGGATGTAGAGCACCGCGGCGGCGAGGAAGCTGACCGCGTCGGCGGTGAGGATCGTGCGCCGCGCCCGCTCCCAGGACCGCGGGACGGCCGAGCGGAAGGTGCGGCCGTCGCGCATCTCGTCCTTGAGCCGTTCGAAGAAGATGACGAACGAGTCGGCCGTGATGCCGATGGCGATGATGAACCCGGCGACGCCCGCCAGGTCCAGGGTGAACCCGATCCAGCGCCCGAGCAGGATCAGCACCGCGTAGACGACCAGGCCGGACAGGGCCAGCGACAGGATCGTCAGGATGCCGAGCAGGCGGTAGTAGAACAGGCAGTAGGCGAAGACCAGGGCCAGTCCGACGGCGCCCGCGATGAGGCCGGCCTCCAGCGAGGCGAGCCCGAGGGTGGCCGAGACGGTCTGGGCGTTGCCGGAGTCGAACGACAGCGGCAGCGAGCCGTAGCGCAGCACCTGGGCGAGCTGCTGGGCCCGGTCCTGGTTGAACTGCCCCGAGATCTGGGTCTGCCCGAAGATCGGCTGGTTGATCGTGGGGGCCGAGACGACGTCGCCGTCGAGGACGAACGCGACGTTCTTGCCGACGTTCTCGGTCGTGTACCGGCCCCAGGTGTCGGCGCCCTGCGGCTTGAAGGTCAGCCCGACCACCCAGCCGACGCCCTGCTGGTTCTGCTGGGCCTGGGCCGAGGCGATCTCGGTGCCCTCGAGGAACGACGGGCCGAGCAGGTACTTGGTCTGCCCGTCCTCGCTGCAGGCGACCAGCGGCTTGGTCGGGTCGTCGTAGCCCTGCAGGGGGTCCGGTGCGCCGCAGTTCAGCGCCAGCAGCGCCTGCAGCTGGGTGGCCTGGTCGGTGCTCTGCCGGGTCTCGCGGAGCTTCGTGACCTCGGCGGCGACGCGCGGGTCGTCCGGCGCGAGCCCGCCCGGGCTCGGCGTCGGGGACGGTACGGGTGTCGGTGGCGGGTCCTGCAGCGGCGAGACCTGCGCGACCGGCGCGACGGGACGGCTCTGCTCGCCCATGCCCTGCGGCTGCGCCGGGGCGGGGCTCGCGGGGGCCTGGCTCGCGGGGGCCTGGCCGGACTGCGCGTCCTGGCCCGGCGCGGGCTGTTGCCCGGCGGCCTGGTTCGCGGGGACGGGGCCCTGCAGCACCTCGCGGAAGCGCAGCTGCGCGGTCTGGCCCAGGGAGCGGGCCTGCTCGCCGGCGTCGCCGGGGACGGTGATGACGATGTTGCTGCCGTCCAGCTGGACCTCGGCGCCGCTGACACCGAGCCCGTTGACGCGCTGCTCGATGATGTCCTGCGCCTGGATCAGCTGGTCACGCGGCGGTGGCTGCCCGTCGGTGGTGCGGGCGGTGAGCGTGACGCGGGTGCCACCCTGCAGGTCGATGCCCAGCTTCGGCGTGAGGTTGCCGCCCCCGGTGAGGAACACCAGTGCGTACAGCACCACGACGATGCCTGCGAAGGCCGTCAGGTAGCGCCAGGGGCGCACGTGCTGCTGCCCCGACGACGTTGCCACGTGATCGTTCTCCTGATCCGACTCGTGCGGCGGCCGCGGCCGGCCTCACGGTCGGTCGCCGTCCCACCGGGCCGGTGCGGCAGAGCCGCGGCCGGGCCCGGTACGGACGCCGAGGCCGCCGGAACGGGCCGCCCGGCCCGTTCCCGACGTGCTCAGTGGATCGTCGGCTTGTTCTCCGACGCGTCCTTGTCGGCCGGCTCGGCGACGGTCTCCTCCGTCGCCTCGTCGGTCGCGACCTTCTCCCGGATCGCCGCACGCAGCCAGGTGGTGACCACGCCGTCGGCGATCTCGAGGTCGATCGTGTCCTCGTACGAGGCGTCGACGATGGTGCCCCGCAGCCCGGACGTGGTGACGACGACGTCGCCGTCCTCCAGTGCCTGCTGCATCGCCTGCGTCTCCGCCATCTGCCTGCGCTGCTTGCGGCCGTTCAGGAACAACGGCACGAACAGCAGCAGGATGATGAGGAACGGCAGCAGGGAGAAGATGCTCGAGCCGCCACCGGCCTGCTGGGCGAGGATTGAAGTCATCGTGCGGGGTCTCCGTCTCGTCTCGTAATCGTGAGTGTGCCAGCCGGGACCGACACCGACGGCCGGCCCCCTCCCGGAGGCGGACCGCTCGTCGCAGTGCGACGGGCCGAACGGCGTCACCCGGGGCCCGCCGGCTGCCCGACACGCCCCGGAACGAGCCGGACGCCCGGACCGTTCCGGTACGCCCGCATCAGGACGCCCGCCGGGCACGCGGTGTCCGGAGGACTCCGCGCGGTGTGCGGACACCAGGGTGCCCGTGGTCCCGGCCGGGCGGTGCCCGATCCGTTCGGTCCGTCCGGATCCTCCCATGTGAGGCGGCCCGCGCACTCCGGTGCCCCGACGGCACGCCGGGTCAGAACAGCGGGTCGACCCGGTGCCCGGCCGGTGCGTCCGCGGGTGGGGTCAGCCCGAGGTGGGTCCAGGCCAGCGGGGTCGCGACCCGCCCGCGCGGGGTGCGGGCGATCATCCCGGCCCGCACCAGGTAGGGCTCGCAGACCTCCTCGACGGTCCCCGGCTCCTCCCCCACGGCGACGGCGAGGGTCGAGACGCCGACCGGGCCGCCGTGGAAGGAGCGGACCAGCGCGCCGAGCACGGCGCGGTCGAGCCGGTCGAGGCCGAGCTCGTCGACGTCGTAGACGGCCAGCGCGTCGCGGGCGACCTCCCGGGTGACCACGCCGTCCGCGCGGACCTCGGCGTAGTCGCGGACCCGGCGCAGCAGCCGGTTCGCCACCCGCGGGGTGCCGCGGCAGCGCCCGGCGATCTCGGCCGCGCCGTCCGCGCGCAGGTCGATGCCGAGGATCCCGGCGGCCCGGCGGAGCACGCGGTCCAGCTCGGGGACGTCGTAGAACTCCATCTGCCCGGTGAACCCGAACCGGTCACGCAGCGGACCGGTCAGCGATCCGGCCCGCGTCGTGGCTCCGACCAGGGTGAACGGTGCGACGTCGAGCGGGATCGAGGTGGCACCCGGGCCCTTGCCGACCACCACGTCGACCCGGAAGTCCTCCATCGCGAGGTAGAGCATCTCCTCGGCGGGGCGGGCGGTGCGGTGGATCTCGTCGATGAACAGCACGTCGCCGGGCACGAGGTTGGACAGCATCGCGGCGAGGTCCCCCGCCCGCTCCAGCGCGGGGCCCGACGTCAGCCGGATCGCGGCGCCCATCTCCTGGGCGATGATCATGGCGAGGCTGGTCTTGCCGAGTCCGGGTGGGCCGGACAGCAGGATGTGGTCCGGCGGGTCGCCGCGGCGCCGCGCGCCCTCCAGCACCAGCTGCAGCTGCTCGCGGACCCGTGGCTGCCCCACGAACTCCTCCAGCGACCGGGGCCGCAGCGACGCCTCGACGTCGGTGTCCCCGGGCTGGACCCCGGCATCGACGGCGCGCTCGTCGAGATGCCCGTCGACCCCGGCGTAGGGGTCGGGCTCGGTCACCGCGACCTGCCGAGGCTCGACAGCGCGGTCCGCAGCAGGTCCCGGGCGTCGGTGTCGGGGGCGTGGGCCAGCACCGCGTCCACGGCCTGCTCGGCCGGGCGCTGGGTGAAGCCGAGCCCGAGCAGCGCCTCGACTACCTGCTCGCGCACCCCGAGCACCGGGGCCGGCGCGGCCGCGACCGCACCCGCGGGCACCGCGACGGGCGCGGTCACCTTGTCGCGCAGTTCCACGACCAGGCGCTCGGCGCTCTTGCGCCCGACGCCGGGGATGCGGGTGAGGACGGCGAGGTCACCGTCGGCGAGTGCGCGGCGCAGCGTGTCCGGCTCCAGCACCGCGATCGTGGCGAGCGCGAGCCGCGTCCCGATCCCGGACACGGTCTGCAGCAGCAGGAACAGCTCGCGCTCCTCGGCGTCGGCGAACCCGTAGAGGGTCAGGGAGTCCTCGCGCACCACCAGCGTGGTCGGCAGCCGGGCCTCCTCGCCGCGACGCAGCCCGCCCAGCGTGGCGGGCGTGGCGTACACCGCGAGCCCGACCCCGCCGACCTCGACGACGGCGTGGTCCAGCCCGATCTCCAGCACCGGACCGCGCACCGAGTGGATCACTGACAGGTCCCCCTCCCACGAACGACCGTTCGAGGCACCGACGCTACCGGGCCACACCGACGGAACCGCACGCGACACCACGCCACCACCGGGCGAGACGGGTCAGCGTGCGCCCCAGCCGCCGGCGGACCGGGCGTCGGCGGCCGCGCGGGCCGCGGCTCACTGCTGGGCGGCGCTGGGCCG
>NZ_JAMXSG010000098.1:0-18408 GCF_024124365.1 Pseudonocardia sp. McavD-2-B | reverse complement strand
AACGCCGAACTGAAGAACTGGAAAGTCCTCCGCAAGATCCGCTCCAGCCCGAACCGGGCCGACGAACTCATCGCCGCAGTTCAGACCCTCGTGATCGCCAACGCTTGATCAGGTTGGCAAAGGCTCAATGAGGGATCTTCCGGTGGTGCTCGACGGCTACAAGCTCACGGTGGTGGAGCCGCCCGCGCCCAAGACCCGACAGGACGCGAACGGCGCTGAGGTGCCGGTGACCGACCGGGACGGAGTCACGCAGTTCGTGGTGTCGCTGTTCGCAAAGCTTCAGGTCCAGGCGGGCCAGCGGGCGCCGAAGGGCGAGGAGATCAAGGTGACCCTGACAACGGACCCCGGTGAGGGGTTCGGTGAGGACGCCCGGGTCCAGCTGATCGACCCGAAGATCAACCCGTACTCGATCGAGTCCCCCGACGGGCGCACGGTGTCGGGGATCGCGTTCAAGGCGATGGGCCTCAAGCACGCCCACCCGGCCCCTGCGCCGATGCGGCGGGGCAAGGACGACGACAACCAGTCCTGACCGACCTCTGTGCGTCGGTTCTGCCCGCGAGCGTAAGCGGGCCGGTCGCCTGATGTAGCGGCCTATCTATTCGCCGGAATGGTGTTCCGGCAATTCCCAGTAATTCCGACACGGGGACACCTGTGTCCTCGACCAGGGGTGATCTGCGGTGGTGTGTGGCGAATGCAGCGGTAGCCGGTCCTGCGATGTGTGCGACGGCTACGGCGACTCGACCTCAGGCGTCGAGTGTGGGGCGTGTGGTGGTTCCGGGGTCTGCCCGGGCTGCTTCGGAGACGGCGAGACCCACGGCCCGGTGCCGTCGGTCGGGATGGAGATGACGGCATGAGCACGACGACGAACACCCGCCCGCGGGTGACGACCGGTGTGGGTCGCCTGGTCCGGCGGTTGGAGATCGAGCGGCGCCGCTGGGCCCGCACCGAGCACCCCGTCGTAGCGACGGAGCAGGCGTGGCGGGCAGGTGTCGCCGAGGGCCTGCGCCTGGCCCAGCTCGCGATCCGCAAGGGGGTCTGACGCGGTGGCGATCACCCTCGGGGCCCGGGACCGGGTCAAGACGCTGCCGAAGGTCAACCGGCGGGCGCTGCGCAAGTACGGCGAGTTCTGGCGGGCTTTACAGCTGGTCGGCGACGCCCTCGCCGAAGCCGACAAGGTCGCGGCCAAGGCCACCGACACCAAGCCCAAGCGGTCCGGCAAGGGCGCGTCGGCCAAGAGCGGTGCGGGCGGGGAGCACTGGTCGACCGCGTCGCCGGAGGAGATCCGGGCCTCGGCCAAGACCGCGCACGCCTCCCTGCGGGTCATGGCGTCGGCGGCGAAGAAGTGGGAGGCCGAGCTGGTCTCCCGCGAATGGAGGAAGTGACCCATGTCGAAGGCTGTGGACCGCACCGTCGAGGAACTCGACGCCGCGATGCGCGAACTCAAGCGCAGCCTGCACGGGATTCCGTATCGGACGGGTGGGTTCAAGAACACCCACGACAACCTCGCCCGCGACGTCGCGCACCTGACCGTGCATCTGGACTCGGCACGGGGCGCCCTGCGCGAACAGAAGTAACCCATCTCTGGGTGGTGGGGTCGCCCGCTGCACTGATTCTTGGCGGAAACACACAGCGGGCGCCCCTGCTACCCGACACACAATCTCGTGAGGACTGGTAGCAGTGAACAAGCGTAGTAGCTCTGCAACACGTATGAACGGCCCGGCTCGAACCAATGCGGGTCGTGCTACTCGGCCTCCGGGGCGGGAGTTCCAGGCGCTGGCCTGGACCGCACGGCATCCCGGGTTCGTCGCCGTCCCCCTGCTCGTCCTGGGCCTGGCGCTGATGCTGGGCCCGATCGTCACGGCGGTCTTCCTGACCGTGCTGGTCGCCTCTGTGGCGGTCTGGGGCCGTGCCCACCCGGCCACCTTCGACCGGTTCGCCGCACCGGCCCTACGGGCGACCTGGCGGCGTTGGACGGTCTACCGGGGTCGTCGGTGGGCGCAGCTCATGTCCGACTGCGGGCTGACGAAGGAGCACCGTCACACCGGGGACCAGCTCGTCCCGCGCGTGCTGCGGGTGCGGTCGTCGTCTGCCTCGATCGACACCGTCTACGTCCGCATGGTCCGCGGCCAGGACGTCGCCTACTGGCAGGAACGCTCCTCCGTGCTCTGGGAGGCGCTGATCGCGCACCGGGTCGCGATCACCCGCCACCGCCCCGGCGTCGTGGCGATCGTGATCGAGTGGGAGTTGCCCTTCACCCGCACCATCCCCGCACCGGACATCCCTGAGACCACCGAGGACGTGGACCTGGGGGCGGTGGAGATCGGGGACAACGAGCGCGGCGAGCCGTTCACCGCACCCGTCATCGGCGGACACCGCCTCGTGGCCGGCGCCTCCGGGGCGGGCAAGGGTTCCGTGCTGTGGTCGACCCTGCGGGGCATCGGGCCGTGCATCCGCGACGGCGTCGTGAACGTCTGGATGGTCGATCTCAAGGGCGGGGTGGAGACCGAGCAGGGCGCGCCGCTGTTCCACCGCTACGCCACCTCGATGCCGCAGACGTTGGAGCTGCTGACGGAGTTCCGGGACGGGATGCGCGACCGCCAGGACGACATGCGCGACCAGAACATCCGCGCCTGCACCCCGAGTGTGGGGACGCCGGTGGAGCTGCTGGTCATCGACGAGATGGCCATGCTCACCGCCTACGGCGACCGCACCTCGGTCCGCGACGCCCTGCGCCTCCTCGCCGAGGTCATGACCCAGGGCCGAGCCTCGCTGTTCGCCGTCCACGGCTACCTGCAGGAGCCCTCCAAAGACGTCGTGGATGTCCGGGAGCTGTTCACCCAGCGGATCTGCCTCGGCGTCACCGCCGCGAGCCACGTCGACATGGTCCTCGGCGAAGGGGCTCGGGAGCGTGGGGCGCTGGCCGATGAGATCCCCGGCGACGCACGGCACGCGGGGATCGGCTTCGTGATCGACAAGGGGTCGCGTCTACCGGTCCGGTTCCGGGCGGCGTTCGTCTCCGACGACGAGATCATCGAGTTGGTGCAGCGCTGCACGCCTCCGCCGGACGCGGACGTGATCGACCTCGACGCCGAGCGGGGGGCTGCCTGATGGGCACCACCACTGCATGGGTGCTGCGCACCTGGGCCAGGTTCACCCTGCTGTTCGCGCTGATCGTCGGCGGGACCTGGCTCTACCTCGGCACGGCCTCGGGGTGGTTCTGGGTCGTGACCGCTGGCGCGGTCGTGGCGGAGTGGTACGTGGTCCGTCAGCTCGCCCGTGAGTGGTCGTGGGAGGCCCGCGCTACCTGGTGGTGGTCCGCATGACAGGGACCGTGCAGGACGCATTGTTCGGGGACCCGGTCACCGTCGAGACCACCGACCACGGCCCCGCCGCGACGCAGGACCCGCGCGAAGTCGCCCGCGTCGTCGCCCTGGCGCAAGACCCGGGGCTGTTCGTCATCGAGCGCACCGGCCTGGTGCTGCGGGCGGACCCCGCCCGGCCTGGATGCGCCGACGCGCTGGCCCGCCATGACGGGGACACCGTGGCCCAGCTTCTCGACACAGGACACCTGCGCCTCGGCGGAGGCCACCACGTCCACTACACCGGTTCCGAGGGCCCGACGCGCTCGGTGCTCGTGCCCAAGGCGACCCGGGACATGGTGTCCCGCTGGGACCACTTGCGGCCCATCCCGGAACCGGCCCGGGCACCGGAACCGCAGAAGGCACCGCAGCGCTCCACCGGGGTGATCGGCGTCGATGTGGTCGAGCCCGGTAAGGCGCTGGTCTGCCTCGGCACCACCGGGCAGGGCGGGACCGTGCTGCGCGACGACGGCCGCTACCGCGTCGAGAACGACCACGGCGCCACCGTCGGCCACGCCTCGTCCTACCGGGCCGCTGCCCGGCTCCTGGCCCGCTACCACGGCTACACACCCGGCCCCGTCGAGATCGAGCACGAGCACCGCCTCTACCGCCGCTGACCCCGGCAATCCGGCCCGGCCCCGCCGCAGACGAGACCAGCTCCCGGCGGGGCCGGCGCCACCCCACCCCCACTCACCTCGTCCCTCGGAGGGATGCCGTGATGACGGCTGCCACGACCACCCCACACGACCACGACCTGTCCCACCTGCTGCGCTCCGACGGCTTCCAGACATGGCGACGCGAGGTCACCGCCATCGGCGGCTGCGCCGCACCGATCCACCTGACCGGCTCATCCCGCATCTACGACCGCGCCACCGGCACCGTCCTGGCCGAGCGGGAAGGCGAGATCCTGGCCCCCTGCGGCAACCGCCGAGCGTCGGTGTGCCCGGCCTGCTCGGACCGCTACGCCTCCGACGCCTACCACCTCCTGCGCTCGGGGATAGCCGGCGGAAAGGGCGTCCCGGACACCGCCGCTGCGCACCCGCGGCTGTTCGTGACCCTGACGGCGCCGTCGTTCGGCCCGGTCCACACCCGCCGGGTCACCAGCCGTGGCCTCGTCGTTCCCTGCCGCTGCGGGGACAAGCACCACCGCGACGACCCGCGGGTCGGCTGCGCGCTCGACCCTGAGTCGCACGACTACGTGGGCGCGGTGCTGTGGCAGGCGCATTCCGGGGTCCTGTGGAACCGCTTCGCCATCCGACTCCGCCGCCTGCTCGCCCAGGTCCTCGGCGTCCGGGTGCGCGACTTTCGGGATCACGCCCGGCTGTCCTACGCGAAGGTGGCCGAGTACCAGCGCCGCGGGCTGGTCCACTTCCACGCCGTCGTCCGCCTCGACGGCCCCGACGGACCCTGGACCGCCCCACCGGCAGGGATCACCCCCGACGCGCTGCACACTGCGATCCGGGACGCAGCACACGACGTCTCGCTGACCGTCGACCGACCCGACGGCACCCCGCAGGCGCTGGCGTGGGGGACGCAGGTCGACATTCGGCCGATCACGAGCACGACCGCGGTGGCGCTGGAGAACGACGACGGCGAAATAACCGAAAACGCCCTGGCCGCCTACGTCGCCAAGTACGCCACCAAGGGCACCGGCAAGAGCGAGGCCACCGACCGCCCGATCCGCGACATCACCCACCTCGACCACCTCGACATCACCCCACACCACCGACGCCTGATCGAGACCGCATGGGAGCTCGGCGGACACGAGCAGTACGAAGACCTGAACCTGCGCCGCTGGGCGCACATGCTCGGGTTCCGCGGCCACTTCCTCACCAAATCCCGCGCCTACTCCACAACGTTCGGCGCGATCCGCGGCGACCGACGCACCTACCGCCTCGGTGAGACCCTCGCCGCCCTCGACACCCCCACCGATCCCGGATCGGTGCTGGTGGTCAACGACTGGGCCGTCGTCCATATCGGCCACCGCAACGACGCCGAACGAGAGATCGCACTCGGCATCGCCGAACGACGACGCGAACAGCGCACCACGCGAGACCGGAAGGAGACGTCATGACCGCGCACTACCTGACCGTGCCCGAGGCGGCGGCCTACCTGAACACCTCGGTGCGCTTCGTCCGGCGGCTGATCGCCGAGCGTCGGATTGCCTTCCACCACATGGGCAGGCACGTCCGGCTCCGTGTCACCGACCTGGAGGCCTTCGTCCAGGCCGGACGGGTCGAGCCGGTGGACGTCTCCGCCGTGCGTCGACAGCTTCGGAAGGTGAGCTGATGGCACGCGGCAACCGCCCCGGACACCGCCGATTCGGCCTGATCAGAAAGCTGCCGTCCGGGCGCTACCAGGCCTCCTACCTCGGTCCCGATGGTCGACGACGAACCGCACCCGACACGTTCGCCCGCAAGCGCGAGGCCGAGCAGTGGCTCTCGACGGTCGAGACTGAGCTGCTGCGCGACGACTGGACCGACCCGGCTCTGGGGAGGGTCCCGCTGCGTGAGTTCGCTGAGCAGTGGATCACCGAGCACAAGATCAGCCGTAGGACCCGCGAGGAGTACGCCAGCCTCTGGGCCCTGCACCTGGCTCCGTATCTCGGCGACTACCCACTCGGGCAGATCAGCACCGACCGCGTCCGGTCCTGGAGGTCCACCCTCCTGAACGACGGACGTTCAGAGGACCGGACCGCCAAGGCCTACCGGCTCCTGCGCGCCATCCTCAACACCGCCGTCGACGACGGCCTGATCAAACGCAACCCGTGCCGGATCAAGGGCGCGGGCCAGCACCGGACCCCGGAGCGACCGACGGCGACGGTCGCACAGGTCAACCGGCTCGCCGGGCTCGTCCCTCCGCGCTTCCGGGTCCTCGTCCTCGCAGCGGCCTTCACCGGGCTCCGCTGGGGCGAGCTGGTGGCCCTGCGACGCTGCGACATCGACCTCGACGACGCAGCGATCCACGTCTACAGGCGCCTGGCCGAGCACAAGAACGGAGAGATCGAAGCAGGGCCCACCAAGTCCGTGGCCGGGGCCCGCACCGTCGCTCTGCCCGACGTGCTGGTGACCGAGCTGCGCGAGCACATCGCCGAGTACGCCGAGGAAGGCACGGAGGGCCTGGTCTTCACCGGCGACCGCGACGGCCCACTACGCCGAGGCAACTTCCACCGCGCCACCGCCTGGACCCGCACCGTCGTCGCCGCAGGGCTCCCGAGCGGCTTCCACTTCCACGACCTGCGCCACACCGGCAACCACCTCGCCGCCACGGCCGGGGCCAGCACCCGTGAGCTGATGCACCGCATGGGCCACGGCTCGATGCGGGCCGCCCTGATCTACCAGCACGCCACCAGCGAACGGGACCGAGCCATCGCGCGCCGCCTCAACGACCTGGTCCAGCGCGACGAGCACGACGACGGCTAACTGCACGCTAGTTGCACGACAACGACGACGGCGCCCCTCCCAAGATCGGGAGTGGGCGCCGTTTTCGCTGGTAGACCTACCTGAGCGGGCGACGGGAATCGAACCCGCGTAGCCAGTTTGGAAGACTGGGGCTCTACCATTGAGCTACGCCCGCATGCCCCGATCTCGTCGATCAGGACCCCCGCAGCGTATCCCACTCCGCCCCTGTGAACACCCCCGCCCCCGGGTGCGTACACACCGGGGACAGGGACGTTCAGGAGGTTCGCAGACACCGATGAAAGCGCCCCACCGCAGGTTGCGCTCCGTCGACGCGCGCCCCGCCGAACCCGGGCTCGACTCCGAGCCGGGGCTCCGCGCCGCGTACACCGCGCACGGAGCCGAGCTCTACCGCTATGCCCTGCGTCAGCTGGGCGACGAGGGTGCGGCCCAGGAGTCCGTGCAGGAGGTCTTCCTGCGCGCCTGGCGTCGTGCCGACTCGTACGACCCGTCGGTCGCCAGTCTGCGGGTGTGGCTGTTCGCCATCGCCCGCAACGTGGTCATCGACGAGATCCGTAGGGTCGCGGCGCGGCCCTGGCGCCGCGGGCTCACCGACGAGCCCGAGACCGGGAACGACTACATCGGCCCTGCCGACGACGCCCTCGTCGACGGTTGGCTGGTCGAGGAGGCGTTGCGGCGGCTCCGTCCGGAGCACCGGCAGGCGATCGTCGAGGCATACCTGCGGGGGCGTCCACACGCCGAGATCGCCGCGGAGGCGGGGGTGCCCGTCGGGACGATCCGCAGCCGGGTCTTCTACGGGCTGAAGGCGTTGCGACTGGCGATGGACGAGATGGGGGTGGAACCGTGACTCCGGACGAGCACCGGGCGATGCGGGAGTCGTTGGGCGACCACGCGATGGGCCGGTTGGAGGGCCACGAGCTGGCGGCCCTCGAGGCCCATCTGCAGGGCTGCCCGGCGTGCCGCGAGGAGCTGGCCGAGGTCGCGAGTGTGCTGCCCGCGCTGGGCCGTGTCGACCCCGACCGGCTCGACCACACTCCCGCTCCCCCGCCGGATCTGGGCGACCGGATCGTGGCGGCGGCGCGGGCCGAGCGCCCGGCATCGGCCGGGGCCCGGACACGGAACCGGTGGGCTCCGGTCGCGGCGGCGGCCGCGGCCGCGCTGCTCGTCGGCGGCGTCGCCGGGTATCTGGTCGGCGACCACGACGGGATTCCCCGCGAGCCGGTCGCGGTCCAGGCGATGGATCCCACGGTGCAGGCCACGGCGGTCGCGATCCCGCACACCTGGGGCGTGGAGATCGTGCTCGACGGCGACGGGTTCCGCTCCGGTGCGACCTACCGTGTCGTGGTGGAGGCCGAGGACGGGCGCGAGGTGAGCGCGGGCGAGTTCATCGGGACCGGCGCGTCGCCGATGGTCTGCAACCTCAACTCCTCGGTGCTGCGGGCCGACGCGGAGGAGTTCCGGGTCGTCGACGTCGCCGGGTCCACGGTGCTGCGCGGCAGCCTGGCTACCTGACCCGGCGGGCGGCGTTGGCGACCAGCCCGAGCAGGAACAGGGTGCTCACCAGCGCCGTCCCGCCCGCGGACACCAGCGGGAGCTGCTGGCCGGTCACCGGCAGCAGGCCGACGACGTAGCCGACGTTCATCGCGGCCTGCACGACGACCCAGGTCACCGTCGCCGCCGTCACCAGCCGCAGGAACGGGTCCCGGGTGCGCGCGGCGACGCGCAGCCCCACCCAGGCGAGCAGCAGGTACAGCGCCAACACGGCGAGCCCGCCGACCAGCCCGAGCTCCTCGCCGATGACGGCGAAGATGAAGTCGTTCGCGGCGTTCGGCAGGTAGTCCCACTTCGCCCGGCCCTGCCCGAGGCCGGTGCCGAGCACGCCGCCGTCGGCGAGGGACAGCAGCGCCTGGCGGGACTGGTAGCCGGCGCCGAGCTCGTCGCCCGCGCCGAGGAAGGTACTGATCCGGTCACGGCGGTAGTCGGCGGTGAGCCCCAGGACGGCGACGCCGAGCAGCGCCCCGCCGGACAGGCCCGCGAGCAACACCAGCGGCGCACCGGCGAAGAACAGCAGCGACAGCACGATGACTCCGAGCGCCACCGTCGTGCTGAGCGCGGGCTGCAGCATGAGCAGCGCCCCGGCCAGCAGCGCGACCGGGACCAGCGGGAGGACGGCGTAGCGGCCGTGGCGCACGGCGCGACCGCGCAGCGCGAGCACGTGCGCACCCCACAGCAGCAGCACGACCTTGGCCGCCTCGCCCGGCTGCACGGTGAACCCGGCGACCGAGATCCACCGGCGGGCACCGCCGCGGACCTCGCCGATGCCGGGGACCAGCACCAGCACCAGCGCGGTGAGACAGGCGAACAGCAGCCACGGTGTCCACCGTCGCAACCGGGCCGGTGACACCCACATCCCGAGTGCGAACGCGCCGATCCCGAGCAGCAGGAAGATCAGGTGGCGGACGAAGACGGTGAGCACCATCCCGTCGGCGACGGTCCGCCCGCCCGCCGACGCCGACAGCACCATCACCACACCGACGGCCAGCAGGGCCCCCGTCGCGCCGAGCACGAGGTGCAGCGGCGGTACGGAACGCAGCCGGGCGAGCCGCGACGCCGGACGGCGCCGCGGCGTCCCGCCCGTTGCACGCGCGTCGCGCTGTCTCGGCACCGTCACCCGATCAGTGTCGCGCCGGACCGGGCACAACGGGCGGAACCGGACCGCACGGCGCGTCGGGCAACGGTCAGAGCATGCGGGCGTGCACGACGAAGTTGTCGACGTAGCTGCGCTCGCCGCGGTCGAAGTCGCCCGCGCAGGTCACCAGGCGCAGCAGGTCCGGGGACGCCGCGCCGAACACCTCGAAGGTCGGGAACGCGTCCTTCGGAACCTGCTGGTTCCGCTCGATCGCGTAGCGCAGGGTCGTGCCGTCGCTGCGACCGACCTCGACGACGTCACCCGGTCCGAGGTCGCGCAGGTCGAAGAAGACCGCGGGCCCGCTGCGCGAGTCGACGTGTCCCATCAGGACAGTCGGTCCGGGATTGCCGCCGCGGTCGAACCAGCCGACACGGTCGAAGTCCTGCGGGACCTCGGCGGTGTTGTCCGCGGCGACGCCGAGACGCACCAGACCCGGCTCGTCGACCCCGATGGCCGGGATCCGCACCGAGGTCGGCACCGCGGCCTCCCCCGGCTCGGCGACGACCGGCTCCTGCGTGACCGGGCCTGCCGGGCGCTCGGGCGCGGCGGGTCCGGCCGGCGCGGCGCAGCCTGCGAGGAGAAGGAGCAACGCGACGACGCCCGGGAGCAGCAGGGCTCCCGGGCGCCGGTCACGCGCGGTCTCAGCTCTGCGCACGACCCCGGCGGACCATCACGACGCCCGCACCGGCGGCCGCGGCGACGCCGGCGGCGCCGATCGCGTACAGAGCGGTGGAGTCGGACGCGCCACCGGCGCCGGTCTCGACGCCGCCCATCGGGACCTCCTGCAGCTGCCCACGGACGGTGCCCGCGGCGAACTCGGCGGTGTGCGTGTCGCCGGTGAACCCGGCCGGGTTCGCCTCGATCTGCTTGAGCGAGAAGCCGGTGCCGGTGTCCTGGCCGTTGTCACCCTCGAGCCCGGTGGTGAAGGGGCCCTGCATGCAGCCGGACGAGGTGCGGACGTCGCCGTCACCCTGGGGGTTGGGGAACGAGATCCGCGGCGGGCCGGGCTGGCCGGCGGCCGCCTCGTGCATGTGCGTCGCGGTCGCGGCCGGGCTCTGGTACTCGCCGGTGACGCCGCGCAGCGTGATGTCGTAGCAGATGACCTCGTCGTCGGAGTTGATCCGGAAGTTGAACTCCCCGGTGGCACCCGGCTGGCCGGGGACCGACGCGCCGTCGTTGTTGATGATGGTGTCGGGGGTGGCCATCACGGTGTACATGCTGGTGAACGAGTCCGGCTCGGGCACGTCCGCCTGCTGGGCGAAGGCGACGCCCGCGGTCGCGGCGAAGCCGAGGGCGGTCGCGGCGGTGACGGCGGCGAGACGGGGCAGGGTGCGACGCATCGGGGTGGGTCCTTTCCGAGAGGTTCACGAGGTTCGTCGTTCTTGCCCGTCTCTACGGACCTCGCAGTGGCCGCGTTCACGTGTCACCCGATCGTGCGGGCCCGACCACCTCGCGTGGAGCGCTGCGCGGTGGGGTGACGCCCCCGGCTAGACTCCGGCCGACGGGGTGTGGCGCAGCTTGGTAGCGCACTCGCTTTGGGAGCGAGGGGCCGTGGGTTCAAATCCCGCCACCCCGACCACATCCGACCTGCGGAAACAGGTCGGTGCTACATCGCCGAAAGATCGAGATGTAGCAGTTGCTGTAGCAGTAGCTCCCGCAACCGCGTGGACCGTGGCGACCCGACCTGCTCTGATCGACGCATGGCAACCGGGGTCGTGAAGTTCTACAAGGCCGAGAAGGGCTGGGGCGCGATCAGCAGCCAGGAGCTGCCCGACGGCCTCGACCCCTTCGTCCACTTCAGTGCCATCGAAGCCGAGGGCTACAAGTCGTTCGAGCAGGGCGACCAGGTCGAGTTCGACTACGAACCTGCCCAGCAGGACAGCTTCCGTTTCCGCGCGACGCGCGCACGACGCCTCTGACACCTGGCTCATCCCGCCTCCCATTCGATCGCGTCGAGTGCCTGGCGCATCTCGTCGAGGTTGGTGTGGGCGTAGATCGTCATGGTCACGTCGATGTCGGCGTGACGGGCGATGGCCTGCACGACGTGAGGGGGCGTCCCGAGCGACAGCAGCAGGCTGACGACGGTGTGCCGCAGGTCGTGCAGCCGAACGCCAGGAAGGCCGGCGCGGAGACGGAGCTTGTCGAAGTCGCGGTTCAGCGCGCGCGGTTCGAGCGGGGTGCCGACCTGCGTGCAGAACACGAGGTCGTGGTCCTGCCAGCACTCCCCCGCGGTCTCCCGTTCGTCGGCCCAGACGCGGCGACGAGCCAGGATCGCCGAGCGGGTGATCTTCGGCAGCGGGACGACGGCCGACGAGGCGCGGGTCTTGGTGCCCTCGACGACCAGCTCGCCG
This sequence comes from Pseudonocardia sp. McavD-2-B, assembly GCF_024124365.1. Lineage (NCBI taxonomy): Bacteria > Bacillati > Actinomycetota > Actinomycetes > Pseudonocardiales > Pseudonocardiaceae > Pseudonocardia > Pseudonocardia sp. McavD-2-B. The sequence goes on along the minus strand of NZ_JAMXSG010000098.1, from coordinate 6,590 downwards.
CCGACGCGCTGCACGGTCTGCCGGACGTGGATCGTCGCGTCGTCCATGTCGATGTCGCACCACCGCAGCCCGAGCAGCTCGCCCCGTCGGAGCCCGAGGGTGGCCGCGACGACGTAGAGCGGATGGAACCGCGTCCCCTCGGCCGTCGCGAGGAGCGTGCGCACCTGGTCGACGGGCAGCCCCTTCCCGACGGAGTACTCCGGTGTCTTGACCCGCACGAGCTTGGCGACGTTGCGCGGCACCAGCTCCAACCGCTCGGCATGTCCGAGCGCGTTGCGCAGGACGGCGTGCACGTACTGGAGCTGCCGGATCGAGGGCCGCCGCCCGCAGCAGCGTCCCCGTGAGCAGCACTGCTGCGCCGGAGGCCGGCGGGCGTCCCACAGGTTGGCGCAGCAGAGGCACTTCTCCCGCATCCCGGCCATGAACGAGCGGACGTCGGCGGCGTTGAGCCGGTCGAGGCGCTTCTTGCCGAGAGCGGGCACCAGGTGCAGCCGGACCGCGGACTCGTAGCCGCGGATCGTGGTGGCGCGCTTGTCGTCGCGGATGTCGGCGAGCCACTGGTCGAGGAACTGCGCGACGGTCGTGCGCCGGTCAGGTGCGGGCATCCCGGCGGCTGAGCGGGTCTTGAGGACGTCGAGCTTCTCGCGGACCTCCTCGAACGACCGCCCGTAGACGGGGCGGCGTTTGATCTGCCCGGACGTGGTGTGCACATAGGCCATGCCGACCCAGTAGCCGTCGCTCTCGCGCTGGTAGATCGAGCCCTCTCCGTTGCCCCGGCGGCCGCGGGGCTTGCGCGGCGGCATCAGGCCGCGTCCTCGTCGAGCAGCCGGGCGACGTACTCCTCCACGGCCGAACGCGGGATGCGGCGGGCACCGCCGATCTTGATGGATCGCAGCTCGTTGTTGCGGATCAGGTCGTAGACCTTGCAGCGTCCGATGTGGAGCAGCTTGGCGGTCTCCTCGGCGGTGAGCAGCAGGGCGTCCATGTCAGCGGGCCTCCTTCGTCTGGGCGTCCCAGTTGTGGGCGGACTCCCGCCAGAAGCGGGCCTCTTGCTCGGCGTCGCCCCGGGCTCCCAGGACGGCGCGGTAGAACAGCAGGTCGACCTTGGTGCGCGCAGCCTGGCTACGAGCGAGCACGCGCCACCAGCGCGCGGTCCGGTCGTACAGGTCGGCCATGCGGCGAGCACGGACCGCATGCGCCGCAGGGCTGTCCGGCCGGACCGCTCCGAGTCGGAGGATTTCGGCGGTGACCCGGTCCAGGCCGCCCCGGACGGTGTCGAACACCGGATCGGTGGTCGTCGCCATGTCAGTTCTCCTTCCGGGCTGTGCGGGCGATGCGGTCGCAGTACTCGGCGTAGTCGCCGAGGTAGGGCACCCGGACCCGGACAAGCTCGCGCCCGGGTACGGACAGGACGGCGACACCGGGCGGTGCGGTGGCGTGTTGCTGGGCGAGGTCCCGGACGGCAGCACCGTGGAGCATCTCCAGCGAATCGCCGGGGACCCGGAACGAGAGCCGCAGCGCGTACTGGTCGCGGGCGTAGCCGCCGCCCATCGCCTCGGCCTCGGCGCGTTGGGCGAGGGTGACGACGCGGAAGGCGACCTTCCGGCCTTCCGAGAGCAGCCGCAGGTTGGCGGCCTTGATCCGGTCGAGCACCGAGCGCTCACCACGTCCCGGCTTCGGGAGGCCGGCGGCCGCGCGGAGCAGGCCGGGGAACTCCTCGACCACGACGAGGAACAGCGGCCGTTCCGGCGTCGGGGCGAGCTTGTCGGTCCGGTCGGGCAGCGCGGCGAGGCGGTCGTCCATGACGCCGACGAGCCGTTCGAGGAGGGTCGCGTGCTCCTCGAGGTCGGCCGTACCGGTCGCCTGCCACCGGCGATGCACGGTGCCCTCCCACGGGCGTCCGAGCAGCAGGCCGGTGATGTCCGAACCCGCGATCCGGACGTCGTCGGCGCCGGCGAGCTGCGCGAGCAGCCCGTAGGCGAACTGGGACTTCCCGGCGCCGTTCTGCCCCTGCAACGCGACATGCGCGGCGTCGGCGAAGGCGTGTCCGAGCGCGTCGCCGAGTTCGTCCCGTCCGATCAGCACCGGCTGCCGAGATGTCGTGACGACGGTGCGCGGCAGCGCGTACTGGTCGGCGAGCGGGTCCCGGTCGAGCAGCTCGATCCGCACCCACCGGCCCGCGTGCGGGACGACCCGCAGGCCCTCGAAGCACAGCGAGTGGGCGAGCCGGCCCCCGACGCGAGTGAGGTCCTCCGGCTCCTGGCCGGGGATCAGCTCGACGAGCATCGACACCGGCGGACCGGTCATCACCGAGCCAACCCGCGGCGTGCGGGCAGTCGGGCCGGTCACCGTCTCGACGATCTTGCAGGCGCCGACTCCCTCGCAGGCGTCCCGCCAGGCGTAGCGGAGCCACTCGGCGAAGGCACGTGCCTCGTAGTCCTCCTCTCGGCGAGCGCGACGCTCGGACCATGTGAGCAGCAGCCAGGTGAGCCAGCCAGTGACACCGGTCCGGGGCCGCGTGGCGTCGCGGCGGGCCGGAACGGTCAGCTCGGCGGTCATGACGCCTCACCCACCGGACGCGGAGACGGGACGATCGCGGCGGGCCGAAGCACGGCGGTGAACATCCAGTCGCCGCACTCCGGGCACTCCCCCGCGTCCGGCTCGTAGCCGGTCTCGCAGGTCCGACAGACGAACACGAGCCCGTCCGCCGTGCCGACGTAGGCGCTCATCAGCTCGCCTCCGCCTGCTTGCCACGCGGGCCGGTGGCGGCGAGTGCGCGCACCTCCTGGCAGCGGTACCAGACCTGCGCACCGACGACCTGGCCCTCGCGGTTCTTCTTGTCCATCACGCCGATCTCGAACCCGACGAGCTGCACGGGCTCGGCTGGACCGAGGTCGGCGCCCGGCTGGTGGAGCGCGGCGAGACCGACCTTGATGATCTCGTTCGTCGACCGGCCGAACTGCCGGAAGCTCGCGACGAGCTGCACCTCCCACTTCGGCAGCCCGTCCTTGGTCGACTCCTGTACGTCCGACCCGAACCGCGTCTTCGGCTCCGACGAGAGCCAGAGCAGCCGTTCGAAGGTCGCGGTCTGGTCGATGGCGTAGATCTGCGGCACGGGAATCACCTCGTGAAGTAGGTCCTCTAGGTAAGTACGAATCGTACGGGCAGCACGCTTAGCCGTCTAGAGGAGTTGCTACAACGAGACGCTGCGCGCCCGATCTGTGCAGGTCAGCGCGCAGGGATGTCGTATTCGAGGACGTAGGCAGGTGCCGCCTTGAGCGTGTCGCAGACCTCGACAGGGCGACCGGTCGTGTCGTACGCGGTGCGGAGCACGACGATCACCGGGACGCCGTCGGTGAGCTGCAGACGACGACGCTCGTCGACAGTAGGCATCCGGGCCGAGACCTCCTCCGTGAAGTGGTCCAGCTCGTGCCCCAGCTCCTCCAGCCGCGCATAGATGCCACCCGGGCCGGTGTCGTCGTCGACGATCGGAGACCCGGCCGCGATCGAGGCCGGCAGGTACGACACCGCCGTCTCGACGGGCTGCCCGTCGGCGAGGTAGCGGCGGGAGCGGATGACAACGTCCTCACCGTCGCCGATCCGCAGCCGGTCGCGGATCTCGCCGGGAGCCGCAGCTGTCGAGACCTCCAGCTGGTCGACGCGCGGCGTGAACCCGGCCTTCTCGGCTTCCACGCCGAACGCGGCGAGGCCGGCCTCGCGATGACGGCGCGCGAAGCGCTCGGAGGCGAGGCGACGCACCTGCACAGGCTGGCGGACGAAGACGCCCCTCCCCTGCTCCGCCACGACCCGCCCCTCGGAGCGAAGCTCCTGGATCGCCTGACGCGCGGTCATGCGAGCAACCTCATAGCGCTCCATCAGCTGCGCTTCAGACGGGAGCTTGTCGCCAGCGGCTAGGTCGCCGCTCTCCATCGCAGCACGAAGCTGGTCCGCGATCTGACGGTACGGCGCACGGTCGTCAGATCGATCTATCGCCCCAAGCGGCACGAGTCCTCCAGACGACTAGTCTCCGCCTGCAACGCTATCAAGGTCTGGAGGGACAACGTGGGTGATCTGCCGAAGCACTCGGTCAGCGTGGCAGGCGTCGTCACGGACCAGGACGGTCGAGTGCTGATCGTCCAGCGACGGGACAACGCGCATTGGGAGCCCCCCGGCGGAGTCCTCGAACTCACAGAAACACCTGAAGAAGGAGTCATACGCGAGGTCCTAGAGGAAACCGGGGTGCAAATCCGCGTCAACAATCTATCTGGAGTCTATAAGAATATGAGACGGGGCGTCATTGCCCTCGTTTTCCGATGCGAAGCCATTGGCGGAAACCCTCGACCCACTATCGAATCACTTACAGTTGAGTGGGTTCAACCCGAAGAGGTCCAGAATAGAATGGCCCCCGCTTACGCTATCCGCGTCCTGGACGCCTACAGCGAGAATCTAGCATCGCGAGCGCACGACGGCCATAATTTGTACGAAGAGTAGAAAGTGCGTCAGCCCTTCTTAGCGACAAGATTCAAGTTGACAGATCGACACGAACAAGCCAGCGTCTCCGGGTTCTCCTTGTTGGGCAGGACGTAGATCCATCCCCCGCACTCATTATTCCCGCAAGTGAACTGCTCGACAAAGTCCTGAAAAGCTCTAACTGTATGCCGAAATTCAGCCGGCGTCGAGGTTGCCCACTCATTAAAGTGAACGTTCGGGTTCACCATCCAGCTCTCAGGCTGGACTGCCACATCAATCGCAAGCCGCTGCTCGTCTAATACACGAACCTTCTCTGCCTGCTCTCCGTTATTCCAAGTATCCGCAGACTTCTTAGCTTTCTTCAACAGATCGTTGTGCCTACCTCGAACACCTGCGAGAAACTCTCCGAAGTCGTAGGAACCCTCAGGCTTATAGAAAACTTTTGCCCCTATCGAGGCTGCGATCGCGCTCGTTGCCGCCTCAAGGTTTCGCCTGAGTGTTGCTGCAGCCCCAGGCACATTACCGGCCGTAAGATCTTCCTCGATTTTGCCCCAGAAGTCGGGCTGCTCAACGACTGGGCCAGTGTCGACCGACCAAGAGAAAAATCGGGCCTGCCCCTTCTTGCTAATTAAACCAGCACTCTGCATCTGCCTGGCCCAGTATTCGTCGTGCGTAGTAATTACGAATTGCACCGATCCAAACTCCTCCTTAAGGAGGCGACAGAACTGACGTCGATGATTCGAATCTACCGACATAACGACATCGTCGAGCATCGCCAGCTGAAAATCGTCGCCGAGCAGGTGCTTCATCAGGGCAAGATAGAGACAAACTCCCATTCCATCCTGGTGACCCTCGCTGTGATAAGCAAGAGGCGGGAACATGCCGAGTCCATAGAAATCAACTTCCATATCCAGCTTGCCCGCGGATGGCCTTAGCGATGCACGAAAAGAAGACTCATCGTCACTATTAATTCTGCGGTAGTACGCGCTGAACTCACGTTCAACAGTCTCATACAGGCGAGTCAATTCCTGTTCGTACGCATCGACATAGGTGTCGTATATGACTTTACCTGCATCTCTTACTCTTCGCGCCTCCCTTTCCTGGGCTGCTGCATCTCGACTAGCATCGAGGCGTTCGTGAGCTATATGCAAGAATGAGACAGAAGCGGCCTTCTCGCTCTGATCCGGGATAGACTCCACTCGGCCTTGGAACTGCTCGATCGCTGTTCGCGTCTCAGGCTTCAATCGCAGAAGCTTGTTCTCCTGCAACTCATCTCTAATCTCAAGGAGATGGTCTACCGAGCTCACGGAATCGATGGCATCTTTCAAGGAAATCTGCCATTCCGACAAGAGTGCTACGAACTCTTTTTCGCCGAGATCTCGCCCCCAACGAGAAATTGCAGTCAAAGACTCTGAAACTTCTTCGAGGCTCCGTCTAACGCGCATCGAGTGATTTCGAAGAGCCTCTCTCACAAGCTCTGCTGATCGCTCGCGATCAATCTTGTGCTGGATGTGCTCTTCTAGCGACTGCCGACTAGGCCAGCGCTCATCACATAGCGGACAAAAATCTCCGTCGACAAGCGATAGACCTGTCTCCCAGAAATTTCTCTGCCTTAAAGCACTGAGGATCTCCGGTCGCTCATCGACCTCACGGAGAGCCTCTAGCAGCCCCTCGGCACCAGCGAGAGTATCGCTTCGGCGCTCATCAATGAGCGTTGAAGCACTCGCGATTTCACGGATAGCAGTTGCCTTACTAAAGGGTCGACTCTCAGCGTCGCTCACTCCCGCATTGACTTTGGTGCCACCCCTAATTTCTTCCAGCTCCGGCAGCCTCAGAATCGCCCTGTGTTCATTCACACGATCACGAATTCTGTCTACTGATAGCTCTGCGATATCTAGATGCTGCGAAAGCCTTTGCCGGGCGGTCCTAAGCTGATTCTCGGTGGCCTGATGAGCGGCAAGCGTTCGATTGGAGACGGTCTTGAGAGTCGCTCGCTTGGACTCAACCCGTCAGCGCAACAGTGCTTCGAATCTATCAGCCGGGGTGTCGAAGTCGAGGGTCTTACGGGGGCGCGTGTTGAGTCGGTGGGCAATCTCGTCGAGCTGGGCCTGGGTGACGTC
>NZ_JAMXSG010000097.1:0-18439 GCF_024124365.1 Pseudonocardia sp. McavD-2-B | reverse complement strand
CGGGGTCGGCGGGCACCGGGCCGGACCGTGTCCCGGCCCGCGCGGGACGCAGCCCGGCGTCGGCGAGCTGCCGGTCGAACGGGCCGGTCCCGGGCACCGCGAGCAGCAGCGCCGCGGCCTCGGTGGCCAGGTAGTGGGTCTCCAGCACCGCGCCGCCACCGGCCGTCTCCGAGACGCACTCGGTGCGCAGGCATGGTGTGCCGACGGGAACGCCGAGCCAGTCGGCGAGCACGTCGGGCGCGGCGATCCCGGTGCGTTCGAGCCAGCGCGGGACCCGGGTGCCCGTGCCCGTGACGGCGGTCCGGCCGGGGTAGTGCGGGCGGGCGACGATCCGGTGCGCGGTCGGCCCGGGCCGCAGCAGCCCCTCCTCGCGGAGCAGCCCCAGCGCGGCACGGACGGCGCTGCGCGGTACACCGTGGCCGACCATCAGCTCGTCCTCGCCGGGAAGCAGGTCCCCGGTCCGTGCGCGCCCGGCGACCGCGATGCGCAGCAGGTCCCGTACCCGGCGCGCGTCGGACGCCCGCACGTGGTGGGACGGCGACGGCACCGGCATGTACCCGACGGTAGGCACGCGGGGTTGCCCGGCGGTTCCCCTCACATGACGGACGCGTGACAACGCCCCGGGGCGTAGCATCCCGACATCGTGCGCTTCCTCGACGACCGCCGGCCCGAGCACGACCTGACCTACGACGACGTCTTCCTCGTCCCGCGCCGTTCCACGGTGACGTCCCGGTTCGACGTGGACCTCACCGCCCCGGACCGCTCCGGGGCCACGGTGCCGGTCGTCGCGGCGAACATGACCGCCGTCGCCGGCCGCCGGATGGCCGAGACCCTCGCCCGCCGCGGCGCCCTGACGGTGCTGCCGCAGGACGTGGCGACCGACGCCGTCGCCGGGATCGTGTCCTGGATCAAGTCCCGGCACCCGGTGTGGGACACCCCGCTGGTGCTGCGCACCTCCGACGCGGTGGCCGACGCGCTGAACCTGCTGCCCAAGCGGGCCCACGACGCCGTCGTGGTCGTCGACGACGGCGGCCGCCCGGTCGGGACCGTGTCCGAGGCGCACTGCGTGGGGGTGGACCGCTTCACCCGGCTCGCCGACGTCCTCGACCCGGACCCCCTGGCGCTGCCGCTGGGCACCGAGCCGCGGGAGGTGTTCGAGCGGCTCGACGCCGGTCGGAAGGCGGTGGCGCTCGGCCTCGACGGCGACGGCCGCCTCGCGGGCCTGCTCACCCCGCTCGGCGCGATCCGGGCCGGGATCTACTCCCCCGCCCTCGACGGCGCGGGCCGGCTGCGCACCGCGGCCGCGATCGGTATCAACGGCGACGTCGCGGTGAAGGCGAAGGCCCTGCTCGACGCCGGTGTGGACGTGCTCGTCGTCGACACCGCGCACGGCCACCAGGAGAAGATGCTCGACGCGCTCGGCGCGGTCCGCCGTGTCGTCGACCAGGCCGGGGCCGCGGTCCCGGTCGCCGCCGGCAACGTGGTCACCGCCGAGGGCGTCGCCGACCTGGTCGACGCGGGCGCCGACATCGTCAAGGTCGGCGTCGGCCCCGGCGCCATGTGCACGACCCGGATGATGACCGGCGTCGGGCGCCCGCAATTCTCCGCGGTCGCCGAGTGCGCCGCCGCAGCCCGCGAGCGCGGCGCCGTCGTCTGGGCCGACGGCGGGGTGCGCCACCCGCGCGACGTGGCCCTCGCCCTCGCCGCGGGCGCGGCCTCGGTGATGATCGGCTCCTGGCTGGCGGGCACCTACGAGTCCCCCGGCGACCTGCTGCGCGACGAGCACGGCCGGGCGTACAAGGAGTCGTTCGGGATGGCGTCCAAGCGCGCGGTCAGCGCCCGCACCCGCGGGGACAACGCGTTCGACCGTGCCCGCAAGTCGCTGTTCGAGGAGGGCATCTCGTCCTCGCGCCAGCGGCTGGACCCGGACCGGCCGGGCGTGGAGGACGTGCTCGACGAGATCTGTTCGGGCGTCCGCTCCGCGTGCACCTACGCGGGCGCGCGCTCGGTCGACGAGCTGCACGAGCGCTCCGTCGTCGGCGTGCAGACCACCGCCGGGTTCACCGAGGGCACCCCGCACGGCCTCTGACCCACCGCTTGACCCGGTGCGTGATCCGGCGCACGGTCGGGTCATGGCCGCCCCCACGCAGGACACCACCACCAGCAGCAGCTCCGGTACCGCCGCTCTCGGCGGTGGCGGTACCGGCGGTCTGCCCACGCCACCGACGTTCGCCACCTCGGCCGAGGAGCGGCTGCACCGCAAGCAGCAGCTCGCCGGCGCGTTCCGGATCTTCGGCCGGTTCGGCTTCGGCGAGGGCATCGCCGGCCACATCACCGTGCGCGACCCGGAGGACCCGGAGATGTTCTGGGTCAACCCGTTCGGCATGAGCTTCCGGCACATCCGGGTCTCGGACCTGATCATGGTCGACCACCACGGCACGGTCCGGCACGGGAACCGCCCGGTGAACCAGGCCGGATTCGTCATCCACTCGGCCGTGCACGCCGAGCACCCGCACGTCGTCGCGGCCGCCCACGCCCACTCGGTGCACGGCAAGGCGTGGTCGTCGCTGGGCCGCCCGCTGGACCCCATCACCCAGGACGCCTGCGCCCTCTACGAGAACCACGGCGTCGTCCACGAGGGGGCGGGCGCGGTCGTGCTCGACCCGGAGGCGGGCCGGGCGCTGGCCCGCGGCCTGACCGGCCGGAAGATGGTGTTCCACCAGAACCACGGGATCTTCTCCGTCGGCGAGACCGTCGCCGAGGCCGCCTGGTGGTTCATCTCGACCGAGCGCAACTGCCAGGCACAGCTCCTCGCCGAGGCCGCGGGGACGCCGACGCTCGTCGACCACGCCAACGCGCGGTTCACCGCCGAGCAGACCGGTACCCCCTACGCCGGCTGGTTCTCCTACCAGCCGCTGTGGGACGAGGTCGTCCGTACCGACCCGGACCTGTTCGACTGAGCACACGACCCCCGTCCGCGGCTGCGGACGGGGGCCGGGCCCGGCACCTCAGGAGTTCGGTCCCTCCAGCATCTCCGTGACCAGCGCGGCGATCGGCGAGCGCTCGCTGCGGGTCAGCGTGACGTGCGCGAACAGCGGGTGGCCCTTGAGCTTCTCGATGACGGCGTTGACACCGTCGTGCCGCCCGACGCGCAGGTTGTCGCGCTGCGCGACGTCGTGGGTGAGCACGACGCGCGACGCCGTCCCGAGCCGGGACAGCACGGTGAGCAGCACGTTGCGCTCCAGCGACTGCGCCTCGTCGACGATCACGAAGGTGTCGTGCAGCGACCGGCCGCGGATGTGGGTCAGCGGCAGGACCTCCAGCAGCCCGCGGGCGATGACCTCGTCGATGACATCCTGGCTGACCATCGCGCCCAGGGTGTCGAAGACGGCCTGCGCCCAGGGCTGCATCTTCTCGACCTCGCTGCCGGGCAGGTAGCCGAGGTCCTGCCCGCCGACGGCGTAGAGCGGCCGGAAGACGACGATCTTGCGGTGCTGGCGGCGTTCCAGCACCGCCTCCAGGCCGGCGCACAGCGCGAGCGCCGACTTGCCCGTCCCGGCGCGGCCGCCGAGGGAGACGATCCCGACCTCGTTGTCCAGCAGGAGGTCCAGCGCGATCCGCTGCTCGGCGGAACGGCCGTGCAGCCCGAACGCCTCCCGGTCCCCGCGCACCAGCTTGACCCGCTTGTCCGCGGTGACCCGTCCGAGCGCGTTCGACGCTCCCACCAGCCGCAACCCCGTGTTGCAGGGCAGGTCGCGGGCCTCGTCGTGGTCGATGACGCCGTCGCGGAACAACGCGTCGACGTCCTCGGGGGTCACCTCCAGGTCGGTCATGCCGGTCCAGCCCGAGAACAGCACGTCCTGGCCGTGGTACTCGTCGGCGTCCAGACCGACCGCGGCGGCCTTGACCCGCAACGGCATGTCCTTGGTGACCAGCGTGACGTCCGCCGGCGCGGCCGGGTCCGCCTTGAGGTTCAGCGCACAGGCCAGGATCCGCGAGTCGTTCGAATCGGTGCGGAACCCGGCCGGCAGGACCGTGGGATCGGAGTGGTTCAGCTCGACGTGCAACGTGCCACCGGACTCGCCGATCGGCACGGGTGCGTCGAGACGGCCGTGCTTGACGCGCAGCTCGTCGAGCTGGCGCAGCGCGGTCCGGGCGAACCAGCCCAGTTCGGGGTGGTGACGCTTGGCCTCCAGCTCACTGATGACGACGAGCGGCAGGACGACCTGGTGCTCGTCGAAGCGCTGCAGCGACCAGGGGTCGGACAGCAGCACGGACGTGTCGAGCACATAGCAGCGGGTGGTACCTGCCGGTGCGTCCCCGACGGACCCCTGCGGTGCGGAGGTCGGGTCGGTGAGGGCGGGACGACGATCGGTCACGGGTGCTCCCTCGCAGGCGCGGCACCGCGCCTGCTCTGCGTCGGGCCGGCCGGCCCCGGTGCGGGCCGCGACGACGCGGAGGGACCATGGCGGTCCTCCGGCCGGCACGCCCGCAAGGGCCGGGTGCCGGCCCTCTCGGGTGCGTGTGACACCACTCCAGGGCCTCCCGAACGGGCCGCATCGGGTACAGCCCGTCGTCATGGACGCTACTAGTGGTCACCCTCGTGCGGTCAATAGCAACTCTCCGTCGGATCCCTACGTTGACCCCTGATGGAATAGTCGTAACGTGCCGTTCATCGTGTGATCGGTACCGTCCGACGTCGGATCGGGTAACAGCACCTCGTTCGGTGGCGAGCCGTTCGGCTCAGCCGAGGCGCGGCGGACGGAGCACTCCGACCGGAGCGGGAGCCGGTCCCCCGCGTTCCGGACCGTGCGCGGCGCCACCGTCGGTGACCAGATCCGACGGCAGGACCGGGGTGTCGAGCAGCGTCGCCAGCGCGGCGGCCGGGCCCTCCGGGGCGGTGGCGAGCCGGGCGCGCACGAGCGGGCCGCCCTCGGCGTAGGTGACCGGGTAGGTGCGCCACTGGGGATGGTCGAGGAAGTCGAGCATGCGCCGCGCCCGGTCGTCGTCGACCAGCAGCCAGCGTGCGAGGTGGGCGAGCACCGCGTCGGGGCCTGCGCCGTCGACGTGACGCATGAGGGCGGCGTCGAGCCGGACCCGGCCCAGCAGGTCCAGCTCCCGTTCGATCCGCTCGGCCGCCGGGCCGTCGAGGTGCACGCCCGCGCCCGCGAGGACGCGTTCGGCGACCGCGCCCCAGCCGGGGCCGGGCACGACGGCGACGGCGGCCTCCGCCGCCCCTTCCGCGACCAGCCCCTGCGGGCTGTGGACCAGCCGCAGGGCCAGCTCCGGGTACCGCTCCGACGCGACCTCGGCCCGGCAGTACTGCAGGTGGTGGCCGGGATAGACCTCGTGGGCGAGCAGCGGCAGCAGCGACCCGGCCCGCACCCTGCCCGTCGTCGCGACCGAGATCCGACTGCGCAGGCCGCCGCGGTAGCGGGTGAACGCCGTCCAGGGCCGGGCGCCGACGAGGTCGACGTCGGCGCGCTCGCCGTCCGGGAGTCCCAGCATGTCGTGGGTGCGGCGGCGCAGCTCGGCGACGACGGCGGTGACCGCACCGGCCAGCCGTTCCACCGGGACGACGTCGGCGGCCCGGTGGTCCCGCATCCGGGCGGCCAGCGGACCGCGCCCGGGCAGCACCGCCGCCAGCCTGCGGTGCGCCTCGTACAGCTCGTCCGGCTCGCTGCGGCGCGGGAGCACCCCGAACAGGTCGCGGACCTGCTCGACGTAGCCGACGTCCTCACCGGCGAGCAGCCGGGCCCGGCAGCGCAGCGCGACCAGGAGCGCGTCCAGGTGCCGGCGACGACCGCCCGGGAGTCCCGCCGCTGCGACCTCCGCACGCAGCCTCCCTGCTGTGCCGACCAGCGCCACCGGGTCCTGGACCGGCTCCGCGGCCACCCGCCGGGCGATCGACGGGTACGGCGGCGGCCCGTCCAGCACACCCGGCCGCAGCCGGTCCACCCGCGACGCGAGCTCCGCCGTCGCGTGCAGCAGGTCCATCCCCGGAGCGTAGGCGGGCCCGGTGCGGAACGACGGTAAGGGCCGCCGGTGACGCGTCCGTTCGGACGTATCCGACCACGCAGAGTGCACGATCCGTGTCGGTGACAGCTCGGTCGCACGGGACCGGAACAACCTATCTGGGGAGTATCGGAACCGTCAGTGAAAGTGTACCCCGATAGGGTCACGAGATTTGTTTCGCCGGAATAACAGCGGTAGCTTTCTTGCAGTCGGTACGGGCTCCCCCTCGTCAGCGTGCCGGCACGCGTGAGACCGGCTTCGGGCGGACTCGAGACTCAACAGGAGAAAACTGTGCTGAAGAAGGCTGGAATCGTGGTTGCGGCCTCCGCCGCGTCCCTGCTCGCCCTGTCCCCGCTCGCCTTCGCCGGCGACAAGGACGGCGACCACGGCCACAAGGGCGGCCACCACCACGGTGCCGAGAACGTCATCGACAAGGACGCCAAGGGCCTCATCGCCGGCCTGAACGGCAACAACGTCAACGTGCCGGTCCAGGCCTGCAACAACAACGTTCCGGTCAACGTGCTGGGCGTGCAGGTCCCGGTCGAGGACGCCTCTGCCCTCAACGGCCTCACCGGCGCCCTGGGCATCCTGGGCGACGCCAAGGCCAAGTCCGGCGACTCGGTCACCGACCAGTCCGACAACTGCGGCCAGGAGGCCGGCGCCGGCGACTCGATCGGCTGATCTCCTCGCAGATCTGAGAATGCCCCGGAGCTTCCGCTCCGGGGCATTCTTGCGTTCCGATCCGGGCCCACTCCCGGGTGATCGGGAATCCGTCGGGTCACCGTTTTCCGGACCCTCGGGGCCGTGTTCACCCCGTCGTGTCGACGCCGCCGGACGGCACTCCGATCCCCTGGGCGCATGACCACGCTCCGTACACGTAGCTCACCTCCCCTCGTGCCCGGCCGTCCTCGCACCCGCGGCCGTGCTGCGGCTCGGCGACACCCGCGCCCGGCGCGCCTCCTGCCGCCCGACCGCTGTCACGCCCGGCCGGCGTGAGGCCGCTCGACTTCCCAGCGCCCCCGCACGCGCCTGCCGTCCAGCTGCCTCGCGGCCCTCGGGTCACAACGTGCCCGTCGCCCGACTTCCCAGCGGCCTCGCACCCGGCTGCCTCCGGTCACCCAGCGGCCCTCGTGGCCGACCGCCCCCGTGCCGACCGCCGACACCCCGGCCGTGCACGCCACGTCCGGCGCTCACGACCTCGCGCGAGATGCCGGACGCCGCCGTGATCACCGGTTGTGGAGCGGAACATCCGCGTCGCCGACGCCCGACTCCACAACCGGTGATCATGTGAGCCCCCACCGCCCGGACCGGGGCCGAACCGGGTCGCCCGCACCGGTCCGGCACCTACGGCACCCCCGGCCGGCCCGCCGACCTCCGCCCCGCACCGGCACGGCCCATCCCCGAGTTCCGCTCCCGAGGCCCGCCCGGTTCGACCGTCCCGGCCGGCGCGGGCCTCGTCGGGGCCCCGGCCGTCGGGGGTGGCCACCCGAGCGGCGGGCCGCACAGCAGGATCCCGGTGCCGCCGACACCAGTCGGACGTCTCCCCCGGACGGCTCCCACCCCGCTACCCCGTCCGCCGCAGCGCCGACACGCCCGCACGCCACGCCGACCGCGCTGCGATTGCGGCGACGAATCCCCAGGTACACGAATGGTTCGCCGACTCCGCCGAAGAATTACGTAGGGTCAGATTGTCGAGCGCGAAAGCGTCCGTTAGATTGACACGCAGTCGATGCGGGCTCCCCGGTTCGAGCGTCGACAGGTACTGAGAGTTGCGCACCTTGGTCGGGCGCGCTCTCCGACTAACAGGAGACGGACTGTGCTGAAGAAGGCTGGAATCGTTGCCGCGGCCGGCGCCGCGTCGCTCGTCGCGCTGAGCCCGCTCGCGTTCGCGGGTGAGCACGGTGGCGACACCCACATCAAGGACAGCGGTAACACCAAGTCCCACGAGAGCTACTTCAGCGGCAACAAGGCCAAGGCCTCGACCGTCGAGGACTCCGAGGGTGTCGCGCAGAAGAACAGCGCCGGCCTGGTGAACCTGTCCAACAACAACATCAACGTCTCGCCGCAGGCCTGCGGGACCGCCCTCAACGGCAACAGCCTGGTCCAGGGTGCCCTGGGCGGTCTGTTCAGCGAGGCGTACAACAAGTCGGGCGTCGAGTCGGACAACAGCGTCGACTGCACCAACGCCGCCGACAACGGCGACAAGGTCGACATCGACGGTGGCAAGCACCACGGCGGTGGCAAGTAAGACCTCGCGTCACCGACGCGCGGAAGGCCCCGGGAGTCCGCTCCCGGGGCCTTTCCCGTTTCCGGGGATCGCGATCCTTGTCTCTGGGGCTCCTATAACGAGTGAGCCGGCCGGAAGTTACGGTCGATCTGAATTCATCCGCCGAAACGTCGGTGCCGTGCGCCGAAGTCGCGCAACGCCCGTAGGAAATCGACGCGGCGGAACTCGGGCCAGTAGGCCTCGCAGAACCAGAACTCCGAATGGGCCGACTGCCACAGCAGGAACCCCGACAGCCGTTGCTCGCCGCTGGTCCGGATGACGAGGTCCGGGTCGGGCTGTCCGGAGGTGTAGAGGTGCTCCGCGATGTGGTCGACGTCGAGCGATTCCGCGAGCTCCTCGATCGTCCGTCCCGCCTCCGCCTGGGTCAGCAGCATCTTGCGGACGGCGTCGGCGATCTCCTGGCGGCCGCCGTAGCCGACGGCGACGTTCAGCTGGATGCCCCCGCGGTCGCCGGTACGGGCGACCGCCGCGGTCAGCCGGTCGGCCAGGCTGCTCGGCAGCAACTCCATCGCGCCGACGACCCGCAGCCGCCACGGGGTGTCCGGGCCGGAGAGGTCGTCGACGACCCCGGCGATGATCTCCAGGAGGTCCTTGAGCTCCTCCGGGGAGCGGGTGTCCAGGTTGTCGGTGGACAGCAGGAACACCGTGACGACCTCGACGCCGGCCTCGGAGCACCAGCCGAGCATCTCGGCGATCTTCGCTGCGCCGGCACGGTGCCCCTCCGCGGGGTCGGCCAGACCCGCCTCCCGCGCCCAGCGGCGGTTGCCGTCGAGGATGAGCGCCACGTGCCTGGGCTGCTCGGCCCCCGCGATCTGACGCAGGATCCTGCGCTCGTACACCGTGTAGAGCAGGTCTCGGAGGGCCACGTACAGGGAGCCTAGTCCCGGGTGTGGTGTTCGTCCGCCGGACGGGACCCCTGCCGTCGCGACCCGTAACGTCGGGGTGCGTGAGCATCGCCCCGTCCGCCCCGCTCAAGCCCCGTATGCGGGGCTGGCTGCACCTGTGGAGCCTCGTCGGTTCCGTCTTCGCGTGCGCCGCGCTCGTCAGTGTCGCGGGGGCGCTCGTCGGGGCCTCTGCGGCCGCGGCCGCGGCCGTCTACACGCTGACCACGTTCGGCCTGTTCGGGATCAGTGCGCTCTACCACCGGCGCACCTGGGTCGACCCGGCCCGGCGACGACTGATGAAGCGCCTCGACCACTCGATGATCTTCCTGTTCATCGCGGGCACCTACACGCCGGTCTCGGTGCTGGCGCTCCCCGCGGCGACGGCCACCTGGGTGCTCGCCGTCGTCTGGGGCGGGGCGCTCGCCGGGGTCGCGCTCAAGCTCGCCTGGCCGACCGCGCCGGCCTGGGTCGGGGTGCCGATCTATGTCGCGCTCGGCTGGGTCGCGGTGTTCGTGCTGCCCGGACTGCTGGCCGGCGGTGGCGTGGCCGCGCTCGTGCTGCTGCTCGCCGGCGGGGCCCTCTACACCATCGGCGCGGTCATGTACGCGCTACGACGGCCCGACCCGTGGCCCGCGACATTCGGCTACCACGAGTTCTTCCACGCCGCGACGGTGTTGGCCTGGGCCTGCCACCACGTCGCGATCTGGCTGGTCCTGCTGCGCTGACCCGGCGCTTCCACGGGTCGGCGACTCAGGAGCGGGCCGGTCCCGGCTCACCGCGGTCGGTCGCGGTCCCGGATGCGGTGCCGGCCGGGTCGGATCCGCCCTCCGCGGTGTCCTCACCGTCGAAGGACTCCGGGAGCCGGGTGATCCGCTTGCTCATGTTGCGGATGAGGAAGACCGTCGCGAGCAGCAGGAGCAGCACGATCGCCAGCCCGGCGGGGGCCGCGTTGCCGAACTCGGGCAGCTGCCCGGGGGGCGGGGGCCGGTCCTGCATCGGGACGAGCAGGCCCGTCACGACCTGGTTCACCACAGCCGTCACGTTCTCGACCTGCACCGCCACGCGCCTCCGTACTCCGGTTCCCGGATCACCGGCACCACCCCGCAGCTGCGGGAGGGGCCGGTGACCAGGCTACCCGCGGAGCCCGCGTGCCCTCATCCGGCGCGACGGCGCTCCCCGCCGACCTCGACGGGGATGCCGGCGAACAGGTCGTCCTCCGGGACCTCGGTGTCGACCAGGGACTGGACCAGCTCGTAGTCCTCGGTGGGCCACACCCGGGCCTGCACCTCGAGCGGGGTGAAGAAGAATCTGCTGTCCGGGTCGATCTGAGTGGCGTGTGCACGCAACGCGTCGTCGCGCCGGCCGAACCAGTCCGAGCACGGGACCTTGGTGGTCACCCGGGTGCCGGGGTCGGGCCGGTCGCTCTTCCAGTTCTCCAGCCACTCCGCGTACGGCGACTCCTGGCCGGACTCGACGATCGCGTTGTGGAAGGCCTCCAGCCGGGCCTTGGAGAAGCCGTGGCCGTAGTAGAGCTTCATCGGCTGCCACGGAGCCCCGGCCTCCGGGAAGCGTGCCGGGTCGCCCGCGGCCTCCCAGGCCGCCATCGAGATGACGTGGGTGCGGATGTGGTCCGGGTGCGGGTAACCACCGTTCTCGTCGTAGGTGACGATCACGTGCGGGCGGAACTCGCGGATGACCTTCACCAGGGCCGCGGTCTGCTCCTCGACGTCCCCCAGGGCGAAACAGCCCTCGGGCAGCGGGGGCTTCGGGTCGCCCTCGGGCAGGCCGGAGTCGACGAAGCCCAGCCAGACGTGCTGCACGCCGAGGATCTCGGCGGCGCGGGCCATCTCGGCGTTGCGGACCGCGGTCATGTTCTCCAGGACGTCCGGCCGGTCCATCGCGGGGTTCAGGATGCTGCCCCGCTCACCACCGGTGCAGGTCACGACCATGACCTCGTGACCCTCGTCGACGTACCGGGCGGTGGTCGCCGCGCCCTTCGACGACTCGTCGTCGGGGTGGGCGTGCACCGTCATCAACCGGGGACGCTCGCCGGGCGCCGGCGGCTGAACCGGGCGCGGGGCGGACGGGGTGTACTGCGTAGCCATCGGGGCGGGTTCCTCCACGGTCACCGGACTCGGGTCCCGCACCGGTCGGCTGCCGGCGGCGGGCGGCGAGGTCGTGCTCAGGGACGATCCTGGCAGAGGGGACCGACAGGAACCGCGCCGAGCACGGGCTCCGGCATCGGTAACGCCGTCACCCGCACGATCTGTTCCCGCCGGGGCACCCGTCTGCGACGGACGGTTGACGCCGACGCGACCGGGGCGGTGGTGCGGCCACCGACAACCCCGTTACCTGCGAATATTCCTCGACGGGGAACTATCCGGTACGCGCGCCCGTTCATCGAAAGGCTGCGATGAGCGGCACGCTCCGTGGTAAGGTGAGCCCTACACGACCCGCAGGCGGGTCGTGTTTTTCCTTACTCGGGGCGTGCCGCTCGGAGCCGCCACCCCCGTGTGCCCGCCGGGCGCCAGGCGTTCCGGCGGTGACACGTCCTGTTTTCCTGGAGGAGTTGATGACGGTGACGGACACCCAGGCCACCTGGCTGACCCAGGACGCCTACGACCGGCTGAAGGCCGAGCTGGACGGGTTGATCGAGAACCGGCCCGTCATCGCCGCGGAGATCAACGCCCGCCGCGAGGAGGGCGACCTGAAGGAGAACGGCGGCTACCACGCGGCACGCGAGGAGCAGGGTCAGCAGGAGGCCCGGATCCGTCAGCTGCAGGAGCTGCTGCGCACCGCCCAGGTCGGCACCGCGCCGTCCAGCTCCGACGAGGCCTCCCCCGGCACCGTCCTCGAGATCCGCTACGAGGACGACGACGAGGCCGAGAAGGTCCTGCTCGGCTCCCGCGAGGAGG
The DNA here is from genome assembly GCF_024124365.1 of Pseudonocardia sp. McavD-2-B. NCBI lineage: Bacteria > Bacillati > Actinomycetota > Actinomycetes > Pseudonocardiales > Pseudonocardiaceae > Pseudonocardia > Pseudonocardia sp. McavD-2-B. The sequence continues at coordinate 6,338 of NZ_JAMXSG010000097.1, read as the reverse complement.
GCAGCCACGGCGACCTGCAGGTCATCTCCCCGAACTCCCCGCTCGGCGCGGCGCTGCTCGGCGCGAAGCCGGGTGACACCCGCGAGTACCAGCTGCCCGACGGCGGAACCATGAAGGTGACGCTGGTGTCGGTGGAGGCCTTCACCGGCTGACCCACGACCACCCGCGGAACGGGCCCGGCCGGTGGGCCGGGCCCGTTCGCGTGTCGGGGCCGGTCGGAGCGTGTCGGAACGGGTCAGGGCGTGGCGACGGCGTGCCCGGCCTCGCGCAGGTCGGCGACGATGGCGTCGCGGTGCTCGGGCCCCCGCGTCTCGACGCTGAGCTCGACGTCGACCTCCCCCACCGCGAGCGCGCCCCTGATCCGCGAGTGCGCGACGTCGGTGACGTTGGCCCCGAGCCGACCGACCCGGGCCAGGAGCTCGGCGAGCGCGCCGGGGCGGTCGGGCATCCGCAGGTGCAGCGTGAGGTAGCGGGACGAGGCGACCAGCCCGTGCCGGATGACCTGCAGCAGCACGAGGGGGTCGACGTTGCCGCCGGACAACACGCACACGACCGGCCCCGGCCAGCGGTCGGGCTGCTCCATCAGCGCGGCGACGGACGCGGCACCGGCCGGCTCGACGAGCATCTTCGCCCGTTCCAGGCAGTGCAGCAGTGCCGCGGACAATGCGTCCTCCGACACCGTGACCATCTCGTCGATCAGGCTGCTGACCTGGGCGAACGTGACGTCACCCGGGCGGCCGACGGCGATCCCGTCCGCCATCGTGCGCATCCCGCCGACCGGCATCGGCTCGCCGGCCGCCAACGACGACGGCCAGGCCGCGGCACCCGCGGCCTGCACCCCGACGATCCGGACGTCCGGGCGGGCGGCGCGCAGGACCGCGGCGGTCCCGCCGAGCAGGCCACCACCGCCCGCGGAGATCAGCACGGTGCCGGCGTCGGGGACCTGGTCGAGGATCTCGCAGCCGACGGTGCCCTGCCCGGCGATGATGTCGGGGTGGTCGAAGGGGTGCACGAACACCGCACCCGACCGTTCGGCGGCCGCAGTGGCGGCCGTGACGGCCTCGTCGACGGTGCGGCCGGTGAGCACGACCTCGGCGCCGTAGCCGCGGGTCGCGTCGACCTTGGGCAGGGCCGCCCGCTCGGGCATGTACACGGTGGCGCGCACGCCCAGCAGCCGTGCGGCGAGCGCGACGCCCTGGGCGTGGTTGCCCGCCGACGCCGCGACGACGCCACCTGCACGTTCGTCGTCGGAGAGGCGGGCGATGCGGGTGTAGGCACCGCGGATCTTGAACGAGCCCGTGCGCTGCAGGTTCTCGCACTTCAGACCGACCCGGGAGCCGGTCAGGTCGGACAGGGCGCGGGCACCGGCGACGGGCGTGGTGCGCACGACGCCGGAGAGCAGTTCGCGGGCGCAGAGCACGTCGTCGGCGGTGACCGGGGGGATGACGGGGGCGGCCATCCCGGCAGTCTCGCACCGCCCCGGGTAACCTCGCCGATGTCTCACCGGGCGTGACGTCTCCTGCGCGCCCGGTGTCGGGAGGGACTCGCGAATGACGCGTCTGCGCACGACAGCACCGCTGCTGCTGGCCGCCGGACTGGCCGCGCTCGCGGTGGCGACCGTGCACGACGCGGGCTGTGCCGACCCGGGCCGCTACGAGGCCCGCGGCGACGGCACGTGGTCGCTGGTCGGCGGCTGCGTGGACCCGGGTGACCTGGTCATCCCACCGCCGCCGGTGGTCCAGCCCCCCGCGCCGTCGCCGGAGCAGTCGCGCAGCTGAGCCCGCCCGGCGGCGCTACCGGACCGCGTCCAGCGCGGCCCGCAGGTCGTCGAGAAGGTCGTCGGCGTCCTCGATGCCGACCGACAGCCGGACCAGCGAGTCCGGCACCTCGAGCATCGATCCCGCGGTCGAGGCGTGGGTCATCTCGCCCGGGTGCTCGATCAGCGACTCGACCCCGCCGAGGGACTCGGCGAGGGTGAACAGCCGGGTGCCCGCGCAGATCCGCAGGGCCGCGTCGCGCCCGCCCGCGGCGAGGAACGACACCATCCCGCCGAACCGGCGCATCTGCTTGGCCGCGACCTCGTGGCCGGGGTGCCCGGGCAGGCCCGGGTAGAGCACCGAGGCCACCGCGGGGTGCGCGGAGAGCATCTCGGCGACGCGCTCGGCGTTGTCGCAGTGGCGCTCCATGCGCACCGCGAGGGTCTTCGCGCCGCGCAGGGTCAGCCACGCGTCGAACGGGCCGGGCACCGAGCCGGTGGAGTTCTGGACGAACGCGATCTGCTCGGACAGTGCGTCGTCGTCGGTGACCAGTGCACCGCCGACGACGTCGGAGTGGCCGCCGACGTACTTGGTGGTGGAGTGCACGACGACGTCGGCGCCCAGCGCCAGCGGCGTCTGCAGGTACGGGGAGGCGAAGGTGTTGTCGACGACGAGCCGCGCGCCCGCCTCGTGCGCCACCCCGGCCAGCACCGCGATGTCGGCGATGCCGAGCAGCGGGTTGGTCGGGGTCTCGCACCACACGACCCTGGTCGTGGGCCGCAGCGCCGCGCGCAGGGCGTCGTGGTCGGCGAGGTCGACCGGGGTGTGCTCGACGCCGAACCCGGACAGCACCTTGTCCACCAGCCGGAACGTGCCGCCGTAGGCGTCGTGCGGGATGACCAGGTGGTCACCGGGCTTGAGCAGGATCCGCAGCAGCGTGTCCGTCGCCCCCATCCCGGAGCCGAACGCGTGCGCGTGCCGGCCGCCCTCCAGGGCGGCGAGCTGGTCCTGCAGCACGGTCCGGGTCGGGTTGGCGCTGCGGGAGTACTCGTACCCCCCGCGGGTCCCGCCGACGCCGTCCTGGGCGTAGGTCGAGCTGGTGTGGATCGACGTCGTGACCGCGCCTGTCGTCGGGTCCGGGACCTGGCCGGCGTGGATCGCGCGCGTGGAGAAGCCCTGCATGGACGCCGAGGCTACTCCCGGCGCCCGTGCGGGCGGGCTCAGGCGTTGCCGCCGAGGAAGGCGATCACGTCGGACCGGGTGACGACGCCCGCGGGCTTGCCGTCCTCCAGCACCAGCGCGGCGTCGGCCTTGGCGAAGGCCTCCATCGCGTCCTGCACCGACTCGCCGGCGCCGAGGGTCGGCAGCGGCTCGGACATGTGGTCCTCGAGCCGGTCCGAGAGCTTGGCCCGCCCGGTGAACAGCGCGTCGAGCAGGTCGCGCTCGCTGACCGACCCGGCGACCTCGGCCGCCATGACCGGCGGCTCCGCCTTGACCACCGGCATCTGGGAGACACCGAACTCGCGCAGGTAGAGCGCGGCGTCGGCGACGGTCTCGTTGGGGTGGGCGTGCACCAGCGCGGGCAGCGCGCCGTCCTTGCGCCGCAGCACGTCGCCGATGGTGGCGCCCTGCGACGGCGGGAGGAAGCCGTAGCTGGCCATCCAGCGGTCGTTGAAGACCTTGCCGAGGTAGCCGCGGCCACCGTCGGGCAGCAGCACGACGACCACCGCGTCCGCGGGCAGCGTCGCGGCCACCCGCAGGGCGGCGACGGTCGCCATCCCACAGGAACCGCCGACGAGCAGCGCCTCCTCGCGGGCGAGGCGGCGGGTCATCTCGAAGGAGTCGGCGTCGGAGACGGCGACGATCTCGTCGCAGATGTCGCGGTCGTAGGTGGTCGGCCAGAAGTCCTCGCCGACGCCCTCGACCAGGTAGGGACGCCCGGTGCCGCCGGAGTAGACCGAGCCCTCCGGGTCGGCGCCGATGATCCGCACGGCGCCGTTCGACTTCTCCTTGAGGTACCGCCCGATGCCCGAGATGGTGCCGCCGGTGCCGATCCCCGCCACGAAGTGGGTGATCCGGCCCTCGGTCTGCTGCCAGATCTCCGGGCCGGTCGAGTGGTAGTGCGACTCGGGGTTGGCCGGGTTCGCGTACTGGTTGGGCTTCCAGGCGCCCTCGATCTCGCGGACCAGCCGGTCGGAGGTCTGGTAGTAGGAGTCGGGGTGCTCGGGGTCGACCGCCGTCGGGCACACCACGACCTCGGCGCCGTAGGCCTTGAGGACGTTGCGCTTGTCCTCCCCGACCTTGTCCGGGCACACGAACACGCACTGGTAGCCCTTGCGCTGGGCGACCATCGCCAGCCCGACCCCGGTGTTGCCCGAGGTCGGCTCGACGATCGTGCCGCCCGGGCGCAGCTCACCGGAGGCCTCGGCGGCCTCGACCATCCGCAGGGCGATGCGGTCCTTCACCGATCCACCGGGGTTCAGGTACTCGACCTTGGCCAGGACCGGCGGGGCGATGCCCTCGGCCGTCGCTCCCAGCCGGACGAGGGGCGTGTTCCCGACCAGATCGACGACGTGCTCGACGTAGCGCATGCACGCATCCTCCCACCGCTCACTCGCGCAAGACCTCGTGCATCCCGCCACCGGGGGTCCACCAGCGCACCACGAGACGGTTCCGCTCGTCGTTGAGCCCGGTCCAGACGACCTCGGTGAGATCGACGCGGAACGCGTCCCCGGTGACCGGCCCGGACAGCGGGCCCTGCAGCACCGCCCGGCCCGACACCTTCAGGTCGCCGTCCCCGAGGTCCCCGCCGGACTGGTCGGCCGGTGCGGCGTGCAGCGCGAACCGCGGGTCCCGCCGCAGGTCGGAGCCCTTCCGGGCGCCCGGCATCGACCCGAAGGAGAGCTCGGTGTCACCGCCGGCGTCGTCCAGCACCACCTCGATCCCGGACACGCGCGGTGCGCCGTCGGCGCGCAGCGTCGCGATCACGAGCGCGATCCCCCGCCGCAGGATCCGCTCGGACAGATCGGCGAACGCGGGCTCGGCCCGCCGGAAGTCTCCCCACGACGTCATGGATCAGAGCATGCCGCGGACCCCTGACGGTTTCGTCACGCCGTCTCCCGAACATCGGTTACCGACAAGTACGGTCTGGTCGAGAGGTACCTGCGATGGAGGAGGACGTCCCATGCCCGAAGCCGTGATCGTCGCCGCGGCCCGGTCCCCGATCGGCCGCGCCAACAAGGGCTCCCTGGCCGGGATGCGCCCGGACGACCTGACCGTGCAGATGGTCCGCGCCGCCCTGGGCCAGGTCCCGCAGCTGGACCCGGCCGAGATCGACGACCTGATGCTCGGCTGCGGCCTGCCCGGTGGGGAGCAGGGCAACAACCTGGCCCGGATCGTCGCGATCCAGCTCGGCTACGACTCGCTGCCCGGCACCACCATCACCCGGTACTGCTCGTCGTCGCTGCAGACGACCCGGATGGCGCTGCACGCGATCAAGGCCGGTGAGGGCGACGTGTTCGTCTCCGCCGGTGTCGAGACCGTCTCCCGCTTCTCCCGCGGCACGTCGGACTCCTGGCCGGACACGCACAACCCGCTGTTCGCCGACGCCGAGGCCCGCACCGCCGAGACCGCGGAGAAGGGCGCCGAGAGCTGGACCGACCCGCGCGACCAGAGCCTCCTGCCGGACGCCTACATCTCCATGGGACAGACCGCGGAGAACCTGGCGCGGTACAAGGACGTGTCCCGCGAGGACATGGACCGCTTCGCGGTGCAGTCGCAGAACCGTGCGGAGAAGGCCATCGCCGACGGCTTCTTCGCGCGCGAGATCACCCCGGTGACGCTGCCCGACGGCGCGGTCGTCGACACCGACGACGGCCCCCGCCCCGGCACCACCTACGACAAGATCTCGCAGCTCAAGCCCGTCTTCCGCCCGGACGGCCGGATCACCGCCGGCAACGCGTGCCCGCTCAACGACGGCGCCGCCGCACTGGTGATCATGTCCGACACGAAGGCCGAGCAGCTCGGCGTCACGCCGCTGGCCCGGGTCGTCTCGACCGGTGTCACCGGGCTGTCGCCGGAGATCATGGGCTACGGCCCGGTCGAGGCCTCCCAGCAGGCGCTGCACCGCGCCGGGCTCACCATCGACGACATCGACCTGGTCGAGATCAACGAGGCCTTCGCCGCGCAGGTGCTGCCCAGCGCCCGCGACCTGGGCATCGACGAGGCCAAGCTGAACGTGCACGGCGGCGCGATCGCGCTGGGCCACCCGTTCGGCATGACCGGCGCCCGCATCACGACGACCCTGATGAACGGCCTGCGCAGCACCGGCGGCCGCTACGGGCTCGAGACGATGTGTGTCGGCGGCGGCCAGGGCATGGCGCTGGTGATCGAGAACCTCGCCTGACCCCACGGCGCCCACGAACGGGCCGGTCCGCCTCGCGCGGGCCGGCCCGTCGGCGTCACGGGGTCAGGCGGCGTGGCCGGGCGGGTCGATGCGCACGCCGGTGGCCTCGATGTCGGCCTCGGTCCGCAGCCGGGCGAACTCCCGGTCGGCGTCGAGCGCGCCCTGGGTCCCGCCCG
>NZ_JAMXSG010000096.1:0-18538 GCF_024124365.1 Pseudonocardia sp. McavD-2-B | reverse complement strand
GGCGGCCCGCCCCCGCCGCTGACCGGGCCGTGCCGCAACCCGTGGGACCCCGGGCGGTGGGCGGGCGGTTCCTCGACCGGGACCGCGGCCGCGGTCGCGGCCGGCGTCGTCCCGTTCGGGCTCGGGACCGACGTCGGCGGCTCGGTCCGGCTGCCCGCGGCCTGGTGCGGCCTGACCGGGCTGAAGCCCACGGCCGGGGCGGTGCCGCGCACCGGGGTGATGCCGCTGTCCTGGACCACCGAGACGGTCGGCCCGCTGGCCCGCGACGCCCGCACCGTCGGTCTGCTGTTCGGCCTGCTCCGCGGCCCGGACGGCGTCGACCCCCGGGTGCCGCAGCTGCCGCCGCTGCCACCGACGACGGTCCCGGCCGACCTGCGCGGCCTGCGGGTCGCCCGTCCCGGCGGCTACCTCACCGCGCTGTGCGACGCGGCCGTCCGGGCGGGCGTGGACCACCTCGTCGACGTCCTCACCGACGCCGGGGCCACCGTCGTGCCGGGCGAGATCCCGTCGGCCGAGCAGGCGCTGCCCATCGGCTACCAGGTTGTGTTCACCGAGGCCGCCGCGGTGCACCGGGTCGACGCCGACCGCTGGGGCGACTACGACCCGGTGACGGTGCGCCGGATCAGCCAGGGCATCACCACACCGGCCGCCGACCTCCTGCGGGCCCTGCAGTTCCGGGTGCAGCTGCAGGCCGAGCTGGACGCCGTGTTCGCCGGGGCCGACGTGGTCGTCGTCCCCACCACGCCCGCGACCGCGCCGCGGCTGCCGGACTGCACGGTCGTCGTCGACGGGGAGCGGTACCCGCTCTACGCGGCGCAGTCGCGCGCCACGATGCTCGGCAACCTCACCGGGGCGCCCGGGCTGGCCCTGCCGACCGGCCTCGCCCCCGACGGCTGCCCGGTCTCGGCGCTGCTCATCGCCCGTCCGCACGACGAGATCACCGCGCTGCGGGTCGCCGCCCTGTTCCAGGAGCGCACCGACCACCACCGGCGCACCCCACCGGTCGCCGACCGGATCACCTGACCGTCCCACTCCGACCCGGAGGTCACCGATGACCACCATCCCGGCCCCGTCCACGACCACCTCGCTGTCCGCCACCGTCGGCGCGTTCGCGGCCCGCGCGACCCTCGACGACGTCCCCGCCGAGGTGCAGGAGCGGGCCCGCCACCTGATCCTCGACGCCGTCGGGCTGGCGTTCGCCTCGACCGCGTACGGCTTCCCGGGGGTCGCCGTGGCGGCCCTGGCGTCCTTCGGGGGCGCGGGCGACCAGCCCGTGCTCGGCCTGCCCGACCGGCTCCCGGCCCGTGACGCCGCGATGCTCAACGGCGTGCTGATCCACGGCATGGACTTCGACGACACCCACATCCCGGCCGTCACCCACGTCTCCGCCGCGGCGCTGCCCGCTGCGCTCGCCGCGGCCGTCGCCCGCGGGGCGGACACCCGGACGCTGCTCCTGGCCTACGTGCTCGGTGTCGAGGTCTCGGCCCGGGTCGGTATCGGCGGCGCGGGCGGGTTCCACGACGTCGGGTTCCACCCCACCGCGGTGGCCGGGGCGTTCGGGTCCGCCGTCGCCGCCGGGAAGGTGGCGGGCCTGGACGCCGACGGTCTCGCGACGGCGCAGGGCGTCGTCGGCTCGATGAGCTCCGGGCTGCTGGAGTTCCTGGCCGACGGGGCCTGGACCAAGCGGCTGCACCCGGGCTGGGCCGCGATGTCCGGGCTCACCGCGGCCGGGTTCGCCGAGGCGGGCTGGAGCGGGCCGGGCGCGGTCTACGAGGGCCGGTTCGGCCTCTACAACTCCCACCTGGCCGGGCGCGAGACCCGGCCCGGCGCGGTCGGCGAGGGTCTGGGCGGAACCTGGGAGCTGATGCGGACCGCGGTCAAGCCGTACCCGATCTGCCACTTCATCCACGCCTTCGCCGACGCCGCGCTGCTGCTGCGCCCCGAGATCGGCGACACCGCGATCACCGGGATCCGCTGCGCGATCCACCCGGTGCCCGGCAAGGTCGTGTGCGAGCCGGCGGAGGCCAAGTGGACCCCGCGCGACGAGTACGACGCCAAGTTCAGCCTCCCCTTCGTCGTCGCGACCACGCTGCTGCGCGGCCGCTTCGGGCTGACCGAGCTGTCCGACGCGGCACTCGCCGACCGCGCCGCGCTCGACCTCGCCCAGAAGGTGCGGGTCACCGACGACCCGGACAGCGCCTTCCCTGCCGCCTACTCCGGCGCGGTCGAGATCGAGCTGGCCGACGGCCGGGTCCTGCGCCACCGCGAGCAGGTCAACCGCGGCCACGACGAGCGCCCGCTCACCAACGACGACGTCGTCGCCAAGTTCCGGGAGACGATCGGCACGGTCGCCCCGGCCGCCGTCGCCGACCGGGTGCAGCGCGCGGTGCTGGGGCTCGGCGACGACACCCCGGCCGTGGAGTTCGCCGAGGCCTGCCGTGGCTGAGGGCCCGGTGCGGGTGGGGGTGTTCCTGACCCACCAGCAGCCCGCCGGGCGGGACCCGCTGCTCGCGCTGGCCGAGCAGCTGTCGCTGGTCCGCACCGCCCGCGACGGCGGCCTGGACTCGGTGTTCGCCGGTCAGCACCACCTGCCGGAGTCGTTCTCGCACATCCAGCCGCTGCCCTGGCTGGCCCGGCTGGCCGCCGAGGCCGGGGACATGCGGATCGGCACCGGCATCCACCTGCTGGCCCTGCACAACCCGGTCGACACCGCCGAGAGCTTCGCCGGCCTCGACGTCGTGACCGGCGGGCGCTCGGTGTTCGGGGTGGGGCTGGGCTACCGCGAGGTCGAGTACGCCGCGTTCGGGATCCCGCCCGGGGACAAGGTCCGCCGGTTCACCGAGAACCTGCGGATCGTCCGCGCGCTGTGGACCGGGGAGCCGGTGCACGCCGACGTGGACTGGTGCCGCCTCGACGGGGTCCGCGCCACCACGCTCCCGGCGGCCGTGCCGCCGGTCTGGATGGCCGCGAACTCCGACGGCGCGGTCCGCCGCGCCGCCCGGCTCGCCGACACCTGGATGATCAACCCGCACGCGACCGCGGCGACCGTGCGCCGTCAGCTGGACCTGTTCCACGCCGAGCGGGCCGCCGCCGGGCGCGGTCCGCTGCCCGAGCTGCCGCTGATGCGCGAGGTCTACTGCGCGCCCACCCGGGAGCGGGCGCTCGAGCTGGCCCGGCCGTACCTCGCCGGGAAGTACGAGGTGTACGCGGACTGGGGCCAGGACCGGGTGCTGCCCGGCGCCGAGACCTTCCGCACCGGCTACGACGCGCTGGCCCTCGACCGGTTCGTCGTCGGGACCCCGGAGGACTGCCTGGCCGCGCTGCTGCCCTGGCGCGACGAGGTCGGCGTCGACCACTTCGTGCTCCGGACCGACTGGGCGGGCATGCCGGTCGAGGACGCCCGCGCCTCCCTGGACCTGCTCGCCCGCGAGGTGGCACCGGTGCTGCGTGCCGCCCCCGCCACGACCTCCCGAGCGCACCCCCGGCCCGAGGGGACCGGCCCGTGAAACGGGTCGGAGTCGACGTCCCGGAGCGGGCGAACGCCGCCGGTGAGGTCCTCGTGCCGCCACGAGGACACGGCGCCCGAGCAGGTCCGCCGGGTCAGCGCACCGGGACGGGCCGCCCGGCCCGGTGCAGCAGCGCGACCGCGCGATCGACGACCGGCTTGTCGACCAGCGCCCCGTCCAGCACGGCGACGGCGCCGGTCTCCGCGGCCGCGACGACCCGGTCCGCCCACGCCAGCTCCTCCGCGGAGGGGCGGAAGGCCGCGGCGACACCGGCGACCTGGGCGGGATGGATGCACAGCTTCGCGGTGAGGCCGAGGGCGAGCGCCGCGGCGCTGTCGGCGGCCAGCCGGGCGTCGTCACGGACGGCGGTCGTGACCCCGTCGACCGGTGCCGTGACCCCGGCGGCGCGGGCGGCCAGTACGAGCTCGCAGCGGGTGTGGCGCAGTGCGACGTCGTCGAGGTGGTCGACGCCGATGTCCACCGCGAGGTCGACGCTGCCGAAGGCGGGACGCACGACGCCGGGGGCGGCGCAGATCTCCTCGGCCCGGCGGACCCCGAGCGCGGTCTCGACGACGGGCACGACCGGGGTGCCCGGCGGCAGCCGGTCCGCCAGCGCGGCGAGCTCCGCGCCGGTCTCGGCCTTGGGCAGCACCACCGGACAGCCGAGTGCGGCGACCACGGCGACGTCGTCGTCGAACCAGGGCGTGCCGGTGCCGTTCACCCGCACCGCGGCCCGGCCGCCGGCGGCCAGCCACTCCCGGACCTGGTCCCGCGCGGCGGTCTTGCCCTCGGGCGCGACGGCGTCCTCGAGATCGACGATCACGACGTCGGCACCGCTGGCGACCGCCTTGTCGTAGCGGTCCGGGCGGGAGCCGGGGACGAAGAGGAAGGTGGTCGCGGCATTGATGGCGAGCATCGGTCCATCGTTAATGTCTGATGTTTAGCTGTCAACGCCAAAACCTGCACTTCGCGCTCTCCGGGGTATCGCAGAGAAAACATCTGATGATTGCTTGAAACGACAGTCGGCGCCGTGCGACGCTCCCTGTGACGCCCCACACGGTCCACCCCGGGCCGTGCCACCCCGACCGGTCGCCGACGCCCGGCCGGTGTCGTGGCCGCGCCCGCCCCCGCGTGCGCGGCGCGGCGCCGTTCCCGCGAGGCCCGCCCGGGACGACGCCGAGAGGAACCGATGAGGACGCTGGGCAAGGGAGCCGGGCTGACGACCTGCCTCGTCGCCGCGGTCGCGCTGCTGACCGCCTGCACACCCGCACGGGAGGCACCGCCCGACGGGGTCCGGACCCTCGTGGTCGCCGACTCCTACCCGGTGTCCCACCCCGCGTCCCGGGACGGGATCGTCCACTTCACCGACCGGGTCCGCGAGCTCACCGGCGGCGCCCTGGACGTCGAGTACTACCCGTCCGAGCAGCTGGGCAAGTCCACCGACTACGTCAAGCTCGTCGCGAGCCGCGCCGTGGACATCGGGGTCGTGTCGCCGCCCTACCTGTCCGACAAGCTCCCCCTGTCCAACGTCGGCGACCTGCCGGGCCTCAGCACGGATTCGTGCACCACCGCCCGCGCGGTCGGCGAGCTCACCCGGGAGGGCGGGTTGCTGCACCGCGAGGAGTTCGCGCCCCGCGGGCTGCGGACGCTGTTCGTCGGCGTCGTCCCGACGTACGAGCTGTTCACCAACGGCCCGGTGACCGACCCGGCGCAGCTCCCCGGCCTGCTCACCCGCTCCCCCGGCGGTGTCGTCGACCAGACGCTGCGCACCCTGGGCGCCACCCCGGTCTCCATCGCCGGACCCGAGGTCTACGAGGCGATGTCGCGCGGCACCGTCGACGCGATGACCCTCCCGCCGATGAGCGCGGTCCCCTTCCGACTCGACGAGGTCGCCTCGCACGCCACCGAGGGCGCCCCGCTCGGCGGCTTCACCCTCACCTTCGCCATCTCCGAGGCGCTGTGGCGGGAGCTGCCCGAGGCCCACCGCGACGCCATGACCCGGGCGGGCGAGGAGACCTCCCGGCACCTCTGCGCGGTGATGGACGAGCAGACGACGCAGGCCCGGTCGACCCTCGAGGACGGGGGCATGACCTTCACCGCGCTGACCGCCGCCCAGCAGCAGCGCTGGCAGGACGCGGTCGCCTCGGTGCGCGCCGACTGGGCCGCGGACATGGAGGCCCGCGGGCGACCCGGCCGCGCCGCGCTGGACGCGATGGAGGCGGCGCTCGACCGGGCCCGCGACGAGACCCCGGAGGCCGCACGATGAACGCGGGCACGACGAACGCGGGCACGACCCGGCCGGGCCCGGTGGACCGTGTTCTGCGCACGGTCGAGAACGCGGCGGCCGCCGTCGGCCTCACCGGCGTCGTCGTCACGGTCGCGCTGATCGTGATCGACGTGGCCCTGCGCTACCTGGTGGGGGCGCCGCTGTCCTGGTCGGTGGGCTTCGTCGGCGACTACGCGCTGGTGGGACTGTTCTTCCTCGGGCTGTCCTACACGGTCCGCGAGGGTGCCCACGTCCGGATCGACCTCGTCCACAAGCGCCTGGGACCGGCCGGACGACGCATGCTCGCGGTCACCGGGTCGGCCCTGACCGCCGTGTTCCTGGCACTGGTCGGCTACGGCGGGCTGCTCCTGACCGCGGGCGCGCTCCGCCACGGCGACGTCCCGCTGGCCGGGGCCTCGGAGCTGTCGTGGCCGGTGTGGACCTCGGCGGTGCTGGTACCGATCGGCGCGGGGCTCGCGGTGCTCCGGAGCCTGCACACGCTGGTCCACGACCTGCGCGGCCCCGAGCCCGCCGCCCCCGCCACCCCCTTCACCCCGGCCGCGGAGGAGATCGCCTGATGGTGCTCGCCGGAGTCCTCGTCCTGCTGTTCGTCCTGCTGTTGGCCCGGGTACCGGTCGGCGTCGCGATCGGGGTGAGCGCCGTCGTCGGGTTGCTCGCCCACGGGGGGCCGTCCGCCGCCGTCGGCTTCCTGGAGACCACCCCGTACGCGGCGGTCTCGACCTACACCCTCGCGGCGATCCCGCTGTTCATCCTCATGGCCCAGCTGGTGCTCAAGAGCGGGGTCACGACCGAGCTGTTCGCTGCGGCCCGGGTGTGGGTCGGGCGCGTCCCGGCGGGTCTGGGGGTCGCCACGACGACGACCGGCGCCACCTTCGCCGCGGTCTCCGGGTCGAGCACCGCGGCCGCGGCCGCACTGGCCTCGACGACCATCCCGGAGATGGAGCGCGAACACTACGACGGCCGGCTCGCGAACGGTCTGGTCGCCGTCGTCGGCACGCTCGCAGCCATGGTGCCGCCCAGCATCATCCTGGTGTTCTACGCGATCCTGGCCGAGGTCAGCGTGGGCCAGATGCTCGTCGCGGGCCTGGTGCCCGGGCTGCTCGTCACGGTGACGATCATCGTCACGACGCTGTTCCTGGTGCACCGCAAGCCCGCGCTCGCGCCGGCCGGTCGCCGGTACACCCTGGCCGAGAAGCTGCGGACGGTCCCCGTCCTCGGGCCCGTCGCGTTGCTGTTCCTGCTGGTCGTCGGCTCGATCTACCTCGGGCTGACGACGCCGACCGAGTCGGCGGGCCTCGGTGTCGCCGGTGCGCTGGTCATCGGGCTGGCCCGGCGGCGGCTCGACCTCGCCCGGATCCGCGACGCGCTCGTCGAGACCCTCACCTCGACCGCGATGATCCTGCTGATCATCGCCTCGGCGTACCTGTTCGGCTACTTCATGACGCTGACCCGGATCACCGGAACCCTCGTCGACGCGATCGCCGGCGTCACCGCGCCGCCGCTGGCGATCTTCGCCCTGATCGCGCTGGTCTACCTCGTGCTCGGGGCGTTCCTCGACCAGCTCGCGATCCTCGCGCTCACCGTCCCGGTCGTGCTGCCGGTGGTCGAGCAGCTGGGCTACGACCCGATCTGGTTCGGGGTGATGATCATCCTGTTGGCCGAGATCGGCCTGGTCACCCGCCGCTGGGGATGAACGTGTTCATCGTGTCCAAGGCGACCGGACGCCCGGCCGAGGAGATCTTCGTCGGGGTCCTGCCCTACGTGGCGGCGCTGCTCGTGCTCGTGGCCGTGCTCGCCGCGCTGCCCGGTGTGGTGCTGTGGCTGCCCGAGACGATGGGCGGGTGAGCCGGCCTCAGCCGCGCCAGCGCCGCTCGTAGCGCTCCCGGGCCGCGTCCCGGTTCCCCGCGTCGGCCTGCTCCCGCACGGCGGCGGCATGCCCGACCGGGTACCCGGCCTTCGCGACGCGGTGCTCGGCGGACTCGTACATGTAGGCCACCGAGTAGAAGTAGCCGAGGATCGCCCCGGCCAGCACCGACAGCGCCCGGACGTACACGGGGCCGGGGATGAGCAGGTACAGCAGCACCCCGACCGGCAGCAGCTGGACGGTGGTGCGGACGAGGTGACGCAGCTGCCAGGTCCGGGTCGTGACGTCGTGCAACACCCAGCCGCGGTGCCGGGTGGGCAGTCCGGCGCCGTAGACGTAGGCCAGCCACCGCAGTGGGTTCGGCCGCTCGTTCACAGTTGGTCCCCCAATTCTTGGTACACCAACAATGTACGATGTCCGTCATGGCGAGCGCATCCCCGGACGAGGGTGACACGCGTGACGGTGACACGACCGACGGCGACCCGGGCGGGGACCTGCTGCGGCTCGACCGTCAGGTCTGCTTCGCCCTCGCCGTCGCGGCCCGCAACGTCATCGCGCTCTACCGGCCGCTGCTCGAGCCGATGGGTCTCACCCACCCGCAGTACCTGGTGATGCTCGCGCTGTGGGAGCGCTCCCCCCGCTCGCTGGGTGAGCTGGCCCGCACGCTCGCCCTCGACCCGGGCACGCTGTCGCCGCTGCTCAAGCGCCTGGAGGCGGCCGGACTGGTCGACCGCCGCCGGGTCCCCGGCGACGAACGGACGATGGCGGTCTCCCTCACCGTCGCGGGCCGGGCGCTGCGCGCGCGGGCCGAGGCGATCCCGCCGGCCGTCGTGGAGCGGCTCGGGATGCCGCTGGCCGAGCTGGAGGAGCTGCGGGCGGTGCTGGACCGGGTGATCGACGCGTCGCGGAGCTGACCGCGACGGCGGTGCCCGTACGGTCGGGGGGTGTTGATGAACGCAGGCAGCGCCGTCCTGCTCCTGGTCGATCTGCAGGAGCGCCTGGTCCCCGCGATGCACGACGGCGAGCGGGTCGTCGCCCGGGCCGCCCGGCTCGCCGAGGCCGCGACCCTGCTCGAGGTCCCCGTGCTGGCCACCGAACAGGTCCCGGAGAAGCTGGGCCCGACCGTCGAGCGGCTCGCCGGGCTGCCGCACCTGGTGATGCCCAAGACCCGCTTCGCCGCCGACGACGACGTGCTGTTCCCGCCCGGCCGCGGCGAGATCGTCGTCGCCGGGGTGGAGGCACACGTCTGCGTGCTGCAGACCGTGCTGGAGCTGCTCGCCGACGACCGCCGGGTGGTGCTCGTCGCCGACGCGGTCGGCTCACGGTTCGTCGAGGACGAGCAGCTGGCGCTGCAGCGTGCCCGCGCGGCCGGGGCCGAGATCGTCACCTCGGAGATGGTGCTGTTCGAGTGGCTGCGCGACGCCGCGCACCCGCGCTTCCGCGAGGTCCAGAGGCTGCTGAAGTAGGCCCGGTCACCCGTCGCGGGGCTGCAGGTGGTCCGGGTCGGGGTCGGGCAGCGGCACGTCGGCCCGACCGGCGATCAGCGGCTCGACGGCGGCGAAGAACGGCGGCGCCGCGACGGTCCCGCCGAACGCGCCGTGTCCGCAGTCGCCCAGGTGCACGGGGTTCCCGGGGCAGATCTCGGACGGGTTCGGGCCGTCGGCGAACACCATCGAGGACCCGGCGACGCCGTCGATGCCCCCGGTGCCCCCGACGAACGCGACCGACTCCGAGGAGTTGGTCGTACCCGTCTTGCCGATCGTCGGCCGCGTCCAGCCCGCGGCCCGCGCCGCGGCCGCCGAGGTACCGGACACGGTGTCCCCTCCCAGCCCGGCGGACAGGGTGTGCGCGATCCCGGGGGCGACGGCCTGCTCGCAGGCGGGCCGGTTCACCGGCACCGCGGCGCCGTCGCGGTCGGTCACCGACAGCACGGCGTCCGGGGCGCACCACACGCCGTCGCTCTGGACGGTCGCCGCCACGTTCGCCATCTCCAGCGTGGACACCGGGCTGACCCCGAGGGTGAACGACGGCAGGTCGGCGAAGAAGGTCGACTGCGGCTGGGAGATCCGCGCGTCCGACGACGACGGGTCCGGCGTCCCGCCCGCCGCGTTCGACGCCAGGGTGTCACGCAGTCCGAGCCGGCGCGCCATGTCGACGACCTTCGCGATACCGGTGCGCTCCTCCAGGTCGACGAACGCGGTGTTCGGCGAGGTCGCGAGCGCGACGGGCAGCGGGATCGGGTCCGGGTAGTCCGGCGTGTCGTTGCTGACGGGGTAGCAGCTGCTCCCGGCGCCGGGGAAGCACGCCGAGGCCGGGTCGGGCAGCGTGCTGTCGTAGCCGACGGTGCCCGCCTCCAGCGCCGCGGCGGTGGTGAAGATCTTGAAGGTGGACCCGGCGCCGAAGACGTTCGACGGCGCGGCGACGAGGTCGCGGGTGGTGTCGCCGGCCGCCGCGTCGGTGCCGGGCCGCCGGTTGGCGACCATGGCGAGGATCTGGTGGTCGCCGGTGGCGGCGTCGCCGTGGCCGGGCCGGATCAGCACCAGGGTGTCGGCGACGCCGTCCTGGGTGCGCGGCACGTTCGCGTCGACCGCCTGCTGCGCCGACGCCGACGCGGCCGGGTCGAGGGTGGTGCGGATCGTGTAGCCGCCGGTGTCGAGCTGCTGCTCGGTGAACCCGGCCCGCTCCAGCTCGGACACCGCGTACTCGCAGAGGAACCCGGCGCCGTCGGTGGCGCCGTAGCAGTTGTGCCCGGGGACCTGTGGCCCGCCGGCGCGCACCCCGAGCGGCGCGGCGGTGGCCTCGGCGGCCTGGGCGGGGGTGAGCGACCCGGCGTCGCGCATGGCCGCGATCACGGTGTTGCGCCGGTCGGTCGCGGCCTGCGGGTGGCGGAACGGGTCGAACAGGGTGGGGTTGTTGACCGCGCCCGCGAGCAGCGCGGCCTGCGGGACCGTGAGGTGTGCGGCGTCGGTGCCGAACCAGGCGCGCGCGGCGGCCTCGACGCCGTAGACGTTGCCGGTGAACTCGACGGTGTTGAGGTACCCGGCGAGCACGTCCTGCTTGGACGTGCCGTGCGCCAGGCGCTGGGCGAGCACCGCCTCGCGGATCTTGCGGGTCGGGGTGTCGGCGTGGTCGGCCCGCTGGGCGGCGGGGGCGTCGCGGTCGACGACGTCGACCAGCCAGTTCTTCACGTACTGCTGGGTGATGGTGGAGCCACCCTGCACCGCGCCGCCCGCGGCGTCGGTGACCAGCGCGCGCAGGGTGCCGACGGGGTCCACACCGGACTCGTCGAAGAACCGGCGGTCCTCCACGTCGACGATCGCGGCGATCATCGACGGGGCGATCCGGTCGTAGGACACGGGGATGCGGTACTGCTCGTCGAGGTAGGCGATCGGGGTGCCGTCGCGGTCGGTGAGGACGGTCGCGGCCGGCAGTGTCGCGGCGTCGGGGAGGTCCCCGGTGGCGCTGTCCGGGACGGTGGACGCGACCGCGGCGAGGCCGGCCGCGGCCGGTGCGGCGCAACCGGCGAGCACCAGTCCCCCGGCCAGCACCGCCGCGCCGAGCCGCCGCGCGGTCCGGCCGTCGACCCGGGCGCGCCACGGCCGTCCCGCGGCCGCGGACGCCCCGCCCCGGCGACGGCCCCGCTCCCAGGTACTCCCGTGCCCACCCCGGGCGTGACGCCGGAGGCGGGCCGCCCCCGGGATCCGGTCGAACCACTGCCGTGCCGTCGCGCGTTCCCCCACGGCGACGATTGTGCGTCGCAACGCTGAGGGGCACCTGAGACCCGCCCGCGCGAGTGGCTGAGAGTCAGCCGGTCAGGGCATCGAGCGCGGCCCGGGCCTGCTCGCGGAACCGCTCGACATTGCCCAGCTTGACGTCCTCGTAGCCGCGCACCAGCTCCGCGGTCCCGGCGACCTCGACCACCGCCTCGACGGTGTCGGGCGCCAGGTGGTCGAGCGCCGCGCGGACCAGCGTCTGGTACTCCCCCACCAGCTCACGCTCCACGCGGCGGACCCCGGCCCGGCCGAACACGTCCAGCGGGGTGCCACGCAGCCTCCGGGCCGCGCGCAGTGCCCGGAACGCGGGTGCGGCCAGCCGTCCGTCGAGGGCGATCTTGCGGTTCATCCCCAGCGCGCGCAGCACCGGCGGGTGCAGCATCACCGACACCCGGGCGTCGGGCCCGAACGCGGCGTCGCGGCGGGCGGTCTCCACCGGGTCCAGGTGCAGCCGGGCGACCTCGTACTCGTCCTTGTAGGCCATGAGCCGGTGCAGGCCGCGGGCGTAGGCGGCGCCGACGCGCTCCCCGGCCGTGTCCCCGGCCCGGGCGGCGGCGATGGCCGCGACCCGGCGGACCTCCTCGGCGTAGCGGTGGGCGTAGGCGGCGTCCTGGTAGCCGGTGAGGTCGGCGATCCGGGTGGCGAGCAGGTCGGCGAACCCGGTGCCCGCGGCGACCGAGCGGGCCAGCGCCGCGGACGCCTCGTCGACGGCGACCGGGGCCGCCTGCGGCGTGACGAGCGCGCTGCGCACGGCGGCGGCGTCGATCGCGGCGGCCCGGCCCCAGCGGAACGCCGTCAGCGTGGTCTCCACGGCCGCGCCGTTGACCCGGATCGCCTCCTCCAGCGCGTCGGCCGACACCGGGAGCACCCCGTGCTGATAGGCGGCACCGAGCAGCAGCATGTTGGTCGGGAGGTGGTCGTCGAACAGCGCCTCGGACAGTGTCTGGGCGTCGACGGCGAGCAGGTCCCGGGTGACCGCGCCGATCCGCTCGACGGCGTCGTCGGTGGAGCCGGGCAGCACGACGCGGCCGGTGACCATGGCCGCGGTCGGCACGAGCGAGGTGTTGACGACGGCGACGGTGTGCCCTGGCCGGGCGACCGCGAGTGTCGCGTCGGAGGCGGCGCCGACGAGATCCATGCCGATCAGCACGTCCGCGGTGCCGCGGGAGGCGCGCAGGATCCCGTGGTGGGGCTGCTTGGAGATCCGGACGTCGGAGACGACCGGGCCGCCCTTCTGCGCGAGACCGACCTGCTCCAGCCCGGCGGCGAAGAGCCCGTCGAGGTGGGCGGCCATCTGCAGGATCGCCGAGGCGGTGACGACGCCGGTGCCGCCGATGCCGGGCATGCGGATCAGGGTCGCGTCCCGGTCGACCCGCGGCTCGGGGGCGACGAGCGTGACCGGCAGCGCCGGGATCTCCCGGCGGGGCCGGGTGCCGGGCACCACGGTGAGGAACGACGGGCAGTCGCCCTTGAGGCAGGAGTAGTCGGTGTTGCAGGACGCCTGGTGGATGGCGGTCCTGCGACCGAACTCGGTCTCCACCGGCAGCACCGACAGGCAAGTGGACGCCTCGCCGCAGTCACCGCAGCCCTCGCAGACCCGCTCGTTGATCAGCACTTTCTCGGCCGGGGCCGGCAGCTTCCCGCGCTTGCGCAGGCGGCGCTCCTCGGCGGCGCAGCGGTCGTCGTGGATCAGGACGGTGACGCCGTCGAGGGCCTTCAGCTCCTCCTCGACCGCGGAGAGCTCGTCGCGGTGACGCACGCTCGCGATCGGGTCGAGGGCGATCCCGCGGTAGTCCCGCGGGCTGTCGGTGGTGACGACGATCCGGCGCACGCCCTCCAGGGCGAGCGAGCGCGTGATGTCGGGGACGTTCATCCGGCCCTCGGCGCGCTGCCCGCCGGTCATGGCGACGGCGTCGTTGTAGAGCAGCTTGTAGGTCATGGTGACCCCGGCGGCGACGGCGGCGCGGATGGCGAGCGAGCCGGAGTGGTGGAAGGTGCCGTCGCCGAGGTTCTGGACGAGGGTGCGGTCGTCGGTGAACGGGGCCAGGCCGATCCACTGGGCTCCCTCGCCGCCCATCTGGGTCAGCCCGATCTGGTGGCCGCGGTGCTCGCCGTCGAGGGCGATCATCGCGTGGCAGCCGATCCCGACCCCGACGAGCGTGTCGTTGCCGGTGCGGGTGGAGGTGTTGTGCGGGCAGCCGGAGCAGAAGTACGGCGTCCGGTTCCCGAGCAGGTCCAGCCCGATCCGCGACGGCCTGGGCGGTGCGAGGCGCTCCAGGTGCGCGGCCGCCGCCGCGGGCAGGATCCGCCCGGCGGCGGTGAGCCGGGCGGCGAGGGCACGGGCGACGTCCTCGGCGCCGAGCTGGCCGCGGGCGGACAGCAGCGGACGGGCGCGCTCGTCGCGACGGCCGGTGACCGTGGGCCGGTGGTCGCGCCCGTAGAGCGCGTCGCGCAGGTGGCCCTCCAGGAACGGCACCTTGTCCTCGACGACGAGCACCTCCGCGCAGCCCCCGACGAGCCCGGCGAGCGCGTCGGCGTCGACCGGGAACGGCATGGCGAGGCGGATCAGGCGTACGCCGAGCGCGTCGAGCTCGGCCTCGCCCAGGCCCAGGTCCTCGCACGCCCGCAGCACGGTGGCGTAGCCGGTCCCCGAGGCGAGCACGGCGAGGTGCGGGTCGCGGGAGGTGAAGGTGACGCGGTTGAGCCCGGTCTCGCGGGCGTACTGGCGGGCCAGGTCGAGCCTGCGGGTCAGCTGGTCGTGCTCGGCCTCGACGGCGGCGGGCCCGACGAGCGGGCCGGACTGCGCGCGGTCGGTGGCGGGCGGGGCGGGGACGCCGACCAGTTCCGGGCGCAGCGCGCCGAGGTCGACGGTGCAGGACGCGTCGGCGACGTCGGCGATGATCTTCAGGCCGGTCCAGAGGCCGGTGGCCCGGGACAGCGCCACGGCGTGCAGCCCGAACTCGATCACCTCGGACACCGAGCCGGGCGCGAGCAGCGGCATCGCCAGTGACTGCGCCATCGGCTCGCAGGAGCTGGGCACGGTGGAGGACTTGCAGGACGGGTCGTCCCCGATGATGGCGACGGCGCCGCCGAGCCGGGCGGTGCCGGCCAGGCTGCCGTGCCGGATCGCGTCGGCGGCCCGGTCGAGGCCGGGGTTCTTGCCGTACCACCAGCCGACGACGCCCTCGTGGCGGCGGCCGGGGACGGCGTCGAGCAGCTGGGTGCCCGCGACGGCGGTGGCGGCGAGCTCCTCGTTGAGCCCGGGCCGGAACACCACGCGCTCGGCGTCGAGGTGGACACGGGCGCGGCCGAGCTCGGCGTCGAAGGTACCGAGCGGGGAGCCCTGGTAGCCGGAGACGAACGAGGCGGTGTCGAATCCGCGGGCGGTGTCGAGGCGGGCCTGCTCGAGCACGAGGCGGACCAGCGCCTGGATCCCGCTCATCGGGGCCCGACCGTGGGCGGCGAGGTACTTGTCGTCCAGCACGGTCATTCTCGGCTCCTCGGCGAGTCGGGCGGCGCGTCCGCACCAGGACAGCGCGACGACGGCCCCGACACAATGCGTGCGGTGGCAATCGCCGCGGATACGCAACGGATACCGTCGACGGTCCACCAGAACGTGGATCCGTTGCGCTGGAGGTGCCGTGCCCGAGACCGAGGTCGACGACCTGGACCACGCGATCCTGCGGTTGCTGCACGAGGACGCGCGCCGCACCTACGCCGACATGGCCGAGCGGGTCGGGCTGTCCACCGCCGCGACCAAGCGCCGGGTCGACCGGATGCGTGAGTCCGGGGTGATCACCGGGTTCACCGTGCAGGTCGACCACGCCAGACTGGGCTGGCCGGTCGAGGCGTTCAGCGAGATCCGCTATGCCGGCACCGCGAGCGTCTCGGAGATCGTCGACTCGGCGTCGCGCCAGCCGGAGGTGCAGGCGGTCTACACCCTGGCCGGTGACCTCGACGCCCTGGTGCAGGTCCGGGTCCGCGATCTCGCGCACCTGCAGGAGGTGATCGACCGGCTGCGGCGCAACGGCACGGTCACCGGGACCCGGACGCTGATGGTGCTGGGCCGCTGGACCCGCACCTGATCATTTGCTTACCGCAACGATCGGGTCGATCATGATGGGGTGCTCGTCCTCTGCAGTGTCACCGGTTCCCCCTCGCACGGCCGGGCTGTGCTCCCCTTCGCCCGCGCGCTCGGCGACGCGGGCCACCGGGTCGTGGTGGCGTGCCCGCCCGACATCGCGGGGGTGTTCGACGGTGCGCCGGTCGTCGTCGAGCCGGTGTTCGCGACGATGGCCGATTCCGCCGAGCACCTCGGCCCGGCCGTCGCCCGGCTCGGTGGGCCCGCCGCGCTGGCGACGCTGACCGCGACCGAGGTGACGACGGCGCTCCTGCCCACCCTGTTCGCCGGTCCGCAGGTGACGGGCTCGGCCCGGGCGCTGCTCGCGCTGGTGGAGCCGCACGGGACGCCGGACCTGGTGCTGCGCGACGGCGGCGAGACCGCGGCGTTCCTGGTGGCCGAGCACCTGGGGGTGCCGTGCGTGGCGGCGCCGTCGGGTGCGGGCAACGTCCTCTCGCCGGACGTCGTGGCCGACGCGCTGGCGGAGCGTCGCGACGAGCTCGGCTTCGCCGCCCCGGACGACCCGGCCGCGCTGCACCGGTGGGGGCGGCTGGACTGCATGCCGCCGCAGTTCTCGCTGGCGGGGCCGCAGATCGCGCCGGCGCGAGCGTTCCGCCAGGACGACCAGGTCTCCCGCGGCGAGACGCTGCCCGGCTGGGTCGGCGCGCTGCCCGGGAGCCGGCCGCTGGTCGTCGCGGGGCTGGGGACGGCGATGCCGGCGATGGCCGGGCGTGCCGAGCGCCGCGCCCCCGTCGACCCGCACGCCGCGCTGCGCACGGTGGCCGAGGCGGCGTCCCGGCTCGACGCCGAGGTGGTGCTGTCCACCGGTGGCCTCCCGGTCGACGACCTGGCGCTGCCCGCACACGTGCATCCCGCGCCGTGGGTGCCGCAGCCGCTGCTCCTGCAGGTCGCGGACCTGTTCCTGACCCACGGCGGCTACAACGGCGTCCGCGAGGCCGTGCGGCACGGCGTCCCGCTGGCGGTGCTGCCGCAGTTCGGGGACCAGGAGCACAACGCCCGCCGGATCGCCGAGCTCGGGCTGGGCGCGCACTGCACGCCCGACGCCGCCGAGATCGCCGCGACGTGCACCCGGCTCCTGGGCGACGACGACGTCCGCGCGCGGATGCGCTCGGCCCAGCGCGCGATGCTGGCGCTGCCGCCGGTGGAGGACGCCGTCGGCGTCCTGGAGGACCTGGCCGCGCGTCGGGTCCCCGCGCTCGTGGCCTGACCTGCCGGGTCAGGCGGGCGGGCCGTGCGGGGCGCGCGGCCCGCAGGCGACGACGGTGCGCGCCCAGGTGCCGAACAGCACGAGCACCCCGAGCACGGTGACGATCAGGCCCGGCCCGATGTCGTCGGTGCCGGCGACCGCGGTCTGCCGCGACCACACCGCCCAGAGCCCGGTGACCGCGCCGACGCCGGTGACGGTGGCCGCGGTCCAGGCCAGCGGCCAGAACCGGGTCAGGAGGGCGAGCACCGACGCCCCCACCGCGACGACCGCGACCACGGTGAACAGCCACGGCAGCGGCCCCATCGCGGCCCTGCCGACGAGGACCTCCCACCCGGCGCCGCGGGTGGACCAGGGCATGAGCAGCGCGGCGACGACGGCGGCGACCCCCGCCCCGGCGACGACCGAGGCGGGACCGGGGTCGATCCAGCGGTCGACCCGCCATGCGATGCGGGTGAGTTCGTCGGCGAGCTCGGGTGACGCCTGCGGGGACAGCGCGCCCGGGCCGGGCGTACGCGGTGCGCTCATGCGGCTCCCTCGTCGTCACTGGTGCCGGGATGTCGGAACGGCCATTGCACCACGACGGCGCCGGCCGCGGCGCCACCGACGGGGTGGCACCGACGGGGTGGCACCGGGGGCCGGTCGGCGAGCCCGCCGCGCGCACCGCCCAGCGGTTCCGGCCGCACCGGACCGGCTGTCCCGGTCGGCACCGCTCCCCTAGGCGGCGCGCACGGCACAGCGGCAGGGTGCGCCCTGCTGGCAACCGCAGCCGCAGGTACTCGCGCACCCGCAGGCCGAGGGCACCACACCCACCGGGGCACGTCCCGCCGCCCCACTGCAGCAGCCGCCGTCGAGACAGCTCAGCCGCGGGACGGCCGGGAGCGGTGGTGCCGGTGCCGGGGCGGAGACGCCGAGCGCCGCGAGTACCCGGTCGGTGAGATCGGGGAGCGGGTCCGCCGGACCGACCCGCGCGAGCCGTCCGAGCCGGTCGGCGCCGTCGGCGAAGGCGCAGCAGGACGCGCACCCGGCGAGGTGGTCCTCGACCGCCGCGCGCTCGTCGTCGCCCGCCTCACCGTCGAGACGGGCGGACAGCACCTCGCGGTAGCCCTGACAGTCCATACCGTCACTGTCGTACACGAAGCCCGTCCGGTTCCACCCGACCCCCGTCTGTGTTCCGCCCGCGCGTCCCGACACCGACGACATGCGCGGTGAGGACGTTGCGCAGCCACCGCGAGCTCGCGGCGCTGCTGCGCGCCGACGGCTTCTCGTGTGTCGACGACGCCGTGGGCGCCGACCTCTGACGCCTGCGGCGGCCGGTGTTCCCGCCGGCCCCCTCCTCGCACCCCACGTCGCACACCTTTCTGCGACCTCGCAGCCCCTGCAGAGGGTGCGAGGTCACAGGAAGGCATGCGAGGTACGCCGACCCCACCGGCACGACGAGACCGGATGCGACTCCCACAAGAGAGCTCCACGGCCCCGACCACCAGCCCCGAGGGACCCGCGCCAGGAACCACAAACAGACACACTCATGCCCGGCCGGGCCGGCACCACGCATCGGACCGAAAACAATCCAGAAATGAGAAATGCCCCGGACTCGACAGTCCGGGGCACATCCCATGAAGTTGAATGTCGGCGGCGACCTACTCTCCCACACCCTGGCGAGTGCAGTACCATCGGCGCTGGAAGGCTTAGCTACCGGGTTCGGAATGGGACCGGGCGTTTCCCTACCGCAATGACCACCGACAACACTATCCAACTATCAC
>NZ_JAMXSG010000095.1:0-18563 GCF_024124365.1 Pseudonocardia sp. McavD-2-B | reverse complement strand
GATCCCGAACGACGACACCCCCGCGCGGCGCGGGCGGCCCCCGCGCGGCCACGGCACCGGCGCGGTACGCAGCGCGACCGCCCCGGCCGACCAGTCGACCCGGGTGCTGGGGGTGACGGCGTGCCGGGTCGCGGGCAGCAGCTCGTGGCGCAGGGCCTGCACGGTCGCGATCAGCCCGGCGACCCCGGCCGCGGCCTGGGCGTGCCCGACCACCGATTTCAGCGAGCCGACCCACAGCGGGCGGCCCGGGTCCCGGTCCTGCCCGTAGGTGGCGAGCAGGGCGCGCGCCTCCACCGGGTCGCCGACCGGGGTGCCGGTGCCGTGCGCCTCGACGGCGTCGACCTCGGCCGCGGTCAGACCCGCGTCAGCGAGCGCGTCGCGGATCATCCGCTCCTGCGCGGCCCCGCTCGGCGCGGTCAGGCCCTCGGTGGCGCCGTCGGCGGTGAGCGCCGAGCCGCGCAGCACAGCGAGGACCGGGTCACCGTCCGCGCGGGCGTGGGAGAGGCGCTTGAGCAGGACGACGCCGACCCCCTCCGCCCAGACGGTGCCGTCGGCGTCGTCGGCGAAGACCTTGGCGCGTCCGTCGGGGGCCAGGCCGCCCTGGCGGGAGTGTCCGACCAGCGCGGCCGGGGTGGACATCACGCACACCCCGCCGGCCAGCGCGGCGGTGCACTCCCCCGCGTCCAGCGACCGGATCGCGAGGTGCAGCGCCACCAGCGACGACGACGACGTCGTGTCCACGGTCAGCGCGGGCCCCTCCAGCCCGAGCAGGTGGGCGAGCCGGCCGGAGGTGAGACCGGGGATCAGGCCGGTGAGGGCGTGTCCAGCGAGGTCGTCGGGCGAGTTCTGGACGACGCCCGCGTAGTCCTGCCCACCGGCCCCGACGAACACCCCGGTCCGGGTGCCGCGCAGCGACGACGGGTCGATCCCGGCGTGCTCGACCGCCTCCCAGGCGGTCTCGAGCACGAGGCGCTGCTGCGGGTCGGTGGAGACGGCTTCGCGCGGCGACATCCCGAAGAAGGCCGCGTCGAAGTCCCCGGCGCCGTCGAGGAACCCGGCAGTGCGGGTCGCGCAGCGCCCCGGCCCGTCGCCGTGCAGGGCGTCGAGGTCCCAGCCCCGGTCGTCCGGGAACCCGGAGGCCGTCTCCCGGTCCGAGCACAGCAGGTCCCAGAGGCCGTCGGCATCGCGCACACCACCCGGATAGCGGCACGCCATTCCGACGACCACCACCGGGTCGCTGCCGTGTCCTGCCGTCATACCTCACCCCTGCACACGAATGCGGTCGTCTCGATGTGGCGCCGACCGTACGGTCGGCGCGGCTGTGGTTTTCCCTAATGAATGCGGCGGGCCGGGACCGAGGACTAGGGATTCCCCGGCGTCGGCCGTGGGATCAACTACCTGATCGCTGCACCGCGCCGCGGTGCGCCACGCGACGGGTCACCCGGCCCGTCACAGTCGGAGAGGGTGTCTACCCATGGGCGCGAATCGGCGGCCGATCCTGTTCGTCAGCTATGCGGAGAGCGGACTGCTCAATCCGCTCCTGGTCCTCGCCGGGGAACTGTCCCGGCGCGAGGTCGGGGACCTGTACTTCGCCGCCGACGAAAAGGCCCGCGACGACGTCGCGGGCGCGAGCACGGGCAGCCCCGTCACCTTCGCCTCGCTCGGCGACACCGTGTCGGAGATGTCGGCGGTGACCTGGGACGACGAGACCTACGCCGCGGTGACCCAGCGGGACCGGTTCCGGGCGCACGCCGCGGTCATCCGGCACTCCTTCGCCCCCGAGTCCCGGATCGAGAAGTACCGGGCGCTCGAACGCGTCGTCGACGAGGTCCGCCCGGCCCTGATGGTGATCGAGAGCATGTGCCAGTACGGCTACGAGCTCGCGATCACCAAGGGGATCCCGTTCGTGCTCGGCGTGCCGTTCGTCCCCAGCAACGTGCTCACCTCGCACGTCCCGTTCGCGAGGTCCTACACGCCGTCCGGGTTCCCGGTGCCGCACTCCGGGCTGCCGGCCACCATGACGCTGCGCCAGAAGATCGCCAACCAGCTGTTCCGGATCCGGACGCTCGGCATGTTCGTCACCAAGGAGACCCGCAAGGTCGTCGAGCGCGACGACGCCGTGCGGGCCGAGCTCGGCATCGCGCCCGAGGCCCGGCAGATGATGGCCCGCATCGACCACGCCGAGCAGGTGCTCTGCTACTCGGTGCCGGAGCTGGACTACCCGTTCGAGCTGCCCGAGAGGATGCGTCTCGTCGGCACGATGGTGCCGCCGCTGCCCCAGGTCGCCGACGGTGGTGAGCTCACCGACTGGCTCGACGCGCAGTCGTCGGTGGTCTACATGGGATTCGGCACGATCACCCGGCTGACCCGGCCCCAGGTCGCGTCGCTGGTCGAGGTGGCACGCCGGCTCGACGCCCGGGGTCACCAGGTGCTGTGGAAGCTGCCGCGCGAGCAGCAGGAGATGCTGCCACCCGCCACCGAGCTGCCCGCGGGCCTGCGGATCGAGAGCTGGGTGCCCTCCCAGCTCGACGTGCTGGCCCACCCGAGCGTGAAGGTGTTCTTCACCCACGCCGGCGGCAACGGCTACCACGAGGGCCTCTACTTCGGGAAGCCGCTGGTGGTCCGCCCGCTCTGGGTGGACTGTGACGACCAGGCGATCCGCGGCCAGGACTTCGGGGTCAGCCTCACCGTCGACCACCCGGAGACCGTCGACACCGACGACGTCCTCGACAAGGTCACCCGGGTCCTCGAGACCCCGGCCTTCACCGAGCGTGCCGCGCGCATGGGCCGGCTGCTGCACGAGGCGGGCGGGCGCGCCGCCGCCGCCGACCTGATCCTGCGCCTGCCCGTGCTCGCCGGGACCGACGCCCCGGCCGCCCGGACCGCCTGACCACGCGCCCCCACCGAACCAGGGAGTCACGATGTCCTTCACCCAACCGGTGTCCAAGCCGTGGCTCGACGGCCACGAGCTCGACTACGTCACCGACGCCGTCGGCGGCGGCTGGATCTCCTCGCAGGGCCCCTACATCGCACGGTTCGAGGAGGCGTTCGCCGCCTGGAACGGCGTCCCGCACGGGGTCGCCTGCTCGTCCGGGACGACGGCGCTGACCCTCGCCCTGCGCGCCCTGGGCGTCGGCCCGGGCGACGAGGTGATCGTCCCGGAGTTCACGATGATCGCCTCGGCGTGGGCGGTGACCTACACCGGCGCGACACCGGTGTTCGTCGACTGCGGCGACGACCTGAACATCGACGTCACGCTGCTCGAGGAGAAGATCACCCCGCGCACCAGGGTGATCATGCCGGTGCACGTCTACGGCCGCCGGTGCGACATGGAGCCGATCCTGGAGCTCGCCTACGAGTACAACCTGCGGGTCGTCGAGGACTCCGCCGAGGCGCACGGCGTGCTGCCCACCGGGGACATCGCCTGCTTCTCGCTGTTCGCCAACAAGATCATCACTGCGGGCGAGGGCGGGATCTGCGTGACCCGCGACCCGCACCTGGCCGAGCAGATGGCGCACCTGCGCGCGATGGCGTTCACCCGCGACCACAGCTTCCTGCACAAGAAGCTCGCCTACAACTACCGCATGACCAACATGCAGGCCGCCGTCGCGCTCGCCCAGACCGAGCAGCTCGAGGGCATCCTGGCGACCCGGCGCGACATCGAGAAGCGCTACGACGACGCCCTCCGCGACGTCCCCGGCATCACGCTGATGCCACCGCGGGACGTGCTCTGGATGTACGACCTGCGCGCCGAGCGCCGCGACGAGCTCCTCGCCCACCTCGCCGCCCGGGGCATCGACACCCGGGTGTTCTTCAAGCCGATGAGCCGCCAGCCGATGTACCTCGACCCGGTCTGGCCGACGCTCAACGCATCGCGGCTGGCCGCCGACGGCTTCTACCTCCCCACCCACACCGGGCTGACCGCCGAGGACCAGGAGTTCATCACCGGGCAGGTCCGCGCGTTCTACGGAGTGGCATGAGCACCGGCACCGCGAGGTCCACGCCGTCGGACACCGCCACCGGCTGCCCCGTCACCGGGGCCGGGGCAGGTGCCGCCACCTGCCCGGTGGCGTTCCCGCTGCGCCGTCCGGGAAGACCGTTCCCGCCCCCGGAGTACGCCGACTACCGCGACGGCGGTGAGCCCGTCCGGTCCGAGCTGCCCAGCGGCCCGGTCTGGCTGGTCACCCGGCACGCCGACGTGCGTGCCGTGCTCACCGACCCGCGGATCAGCGCCGACCCCTCCCGACCGGGCTTCCCGAAGGCGGCCCGGACCGGTGGGGCCCCGTCCGCGGACGAGGTGCCCGGCTGGTTCGTGTCGATGGACCCGCCGGAGCACGACCGGTTCCGCCGGACCCTGATCCCCGAGTTCACCGTCCGCAAGGTGCGCGCGCTGCGCCCGGAGATCCAGCAGATCGTCGACGACCGGATCGAGGCGATCCTCGCGAAGGACGGCGCCGCCGACCTGATCGAGGACTTCGCGCTGCCGGTGCCGTCCCTGGTGATCGCGGGCATGCTCGGCGTCCCGCGGGCCGACCGCGACTTCTTCGAGGCGAAGACCCGCGTCCTGGTCACTCTCAGCTCCAGCGACGAGGAACGCGACGCGGCGACCGCGGCCCTGCTGCGCTACCTGGGCCGGCTCATCCGGATCAAGGAGCGGCGCCCCGGCACCGACCTGATCAGCCGGCTCGCCGCGACCGGGACGTTGTCGCGCCAGGAGCTCTCCGGTGTGGCCATGCTGCTGCTGATCGCCGGTCACGAGACGACGGCGAACAACATCGGCCTCGGCATCGTCCAACTACTGACGAACCCGCAGTGGATCGGCGACGACCGCGTCGTCGAGGAGCTGCTGCGCTACTACTCGGTGGCCGACCTGGTCGCGTTCCGGGTCGCGCTGGCCGACGTCGAGATCGGCGGGCGCACGATCCGCGCGGGCGAGGGCATCCTGCCGCTGCTGGCCGCCGCCAACC
The DNA here is from genome assembly GCF_024124365.1 of Pseudonocardia sp. McavD-2-B. Lineage (NCBI taxonomy): Bacteria > Bacillati > Actinomycetota > Actinomycetes > Pseudonocardiales > Pseudonocardiaceae > Pseudonocardia > Pseudonocardia sp. McavD-2-B. Next base: position 13,596 of record NZ_JAMXSG010000095.1, on the reverse strand, counting down.
ACGACGACGACGCCTTCGACGGCGCCGGCGCGTTCGACCCGGAACGCTCCGCGCGCTCGCACGTGGCCTTCGGCTACGGCGTGCACCAGTGCCTGGGCCAGAACCTGGTGCGGCTGGAGATGGAGATCGCCTACCGCACGCTGTTCGACCGGATCCCGACGCTGCGCCTGGCGGTGCCCGCCGATGACCTGCGGGTGAAGTACGACGGCGTGTTGTTCGGTCTGCACGAGCTCCCGGTGACCTGGGGCTGAGCACACCCGCGCCATCGTGACCGCGTGAGGGGAGGCGGGGCCGGTAGCGGCCCCGCCTCCCCTCACGTCGTGCCGGGGCGGGTGTGCCCCGGCCGTCACCAGGTGACGGGCAGCTCCGTCAGACCACCGGACAGTCCCTCGGAGCCGCGGCGCATCTCCTGCACCGGACGGGCCGGGCGCAGGTCCGGCAGCCGGGTGAACAGCCGGGTGAAGGCGGTCCGCAGCGCCATCCGGGCCAGCGGTGCGCCGATGCAGTGCCACATGCCGTGTCCGAAGGTCAGGTGCGGGTTCGACTCCCGGCGGATGTCGAACACCTCCGGCTCGTCGAACACCTGGGTGTCGAAGTTGACCAGGGTGAAGTCCAGCAGCACCAGGTCGCCGGTGCGCAGGGTGGCGCCACCGATCTCGACGTCGTCGGTGGCGTAGCGGGGCAGCACCGATCCGCCCGCCTTGGCGCAGCGCAGGATCTCCTCGACGCCCTCGCGCATGGTGCGCTCGTCGGCGAGCGCGGCCGCCAGCTGGTCGGGGTGGGTCGCGAACAGCAGTACGCCCAGGTCGACGTGGCTGGCGACGCTGTCGAGCCCGGCGAACAGCAGACCGGCGGCGATCGGGCCGATCCGCTCGTCGGGCACCTGTGCGCACAGCCGGGACACGACGTCGTCGGTGGGCTCGGCCCGCTTGCGCCGGGCGACGGCGGACAGCAGCCCGAACAGCTCGGCCTGGACCGTGGCGACGCGCTCGGCGTCGTCCACCTCACCCATCGTCATGATGGTCCGCACCAGCTCGGGTCGGTCCTGCGGCGGGATCCCGATGAGTTCGCACAGCACCGTCAGCGAGTACGGCATGGAGAACCCGCCGTGCAGGTCGCCGGGGTTGCCCGCGGCGACGAACCCGTCGAGCACCTGCTCGGCGACCGCGGACACCGTGGGCGCCAGGCCCAGCACCCGGCGCGCGGAGAACTGCGGGGTGAGCAGGCGCCGCATCTCGGTGTGCAGGTCCCGGGCCTGCTGGGCGTCGTCGACGACCAGCAGGTCCAGGAACGGGTTGCGCACGTACCGCGGCGCGTTCGCCGGATCGGCGTGCGCGCGGCCGAGGCGCTCGTCGTGCAGCAGTGCTTTCAGCTCGGCGTAGCGGGTGACCAGCCAGGCCTCGTCGCCGGTGGGGGTCCGGACCCGGCACACGGGTGCCTGCTGCTGCAGCTCCCGCAGCAGCGGGCTCAGCCGCAGCACCGGCGGGGTCTGGCCCTCCAGGGACGGCGGGGGCCCGCCGCCGGTGACCGGGCAGGTCGTCGGGCTGGTCATGACGCGTCCTCCGTCGTCGGGGTGGGCAGCTCGGCGAGCCAGGTCTCGATCGCGTCGGCGGTGAGCGCGGAGTGCTCCATGGCCAGCGACAGGTGGTCGGCGTCGATGTCGACCACGGTGTCGGCGGGCACGGCGGAGGTGTCCAGGATGAAGCCCTCGACGTCGCGCGCGGCGCGCACCAGCAGCGTCGGCGCCGTCGTCGGCGGCGAGTCGATCTCGGTCATCGTCATGAACCAGTGCGCCATCGCCGACATCCGCGCGCTGTTGAGGGTGACCGACGGCGAGTCGATGTCGGCCAGGTAGAACCGGGTCGTGCGGTCCAGGTCGTTGCCCTCGGCCGCGTCCCACCGGATCGAGGCGGTGTCGAGCAGCACCACCGCCTCGGGCCGCACCCCCCAGGTCTCCTCCAGCACCCCCGCGGCCAGGTAGGCCAGCGACCCGCCGGTGGAGTGCCCGACCATCACGAACGGCTCGCCGTCACTGGCGAGCAGCACGCTCTCGGCGACGATCCGGGCCGCGGCCTCGCTGGTGGCGGGCAGCAGCTCGCCGGGTGCGAAGCCCATCAGCGGCAGCGCGGACACGTGCCGGCTGCCGCGGAAGTGCGCGGCGATGCGGGCGTACTGGTGCACCCCGCCGGTGGCGCCGGGGGCGCTGACGAAGATCAGCCGGGGGGCGGCGGGCCCTTCGGCGAGCGTGACCGGCTCGGACAGCTCCTCCAGCTCGGCCGGGGACTCGAACATCGGTCGGGTGTTCGCCGCGGCCTTGAGCATCCGCATCGCCTCGACCAGCTTGCCGCCGCGGACGGCGGCGTGGAACAGGCCGACGAGGGTCTCCTCGCCGGGCTGTGCGGGCCGCCCGGCGACGACGGCGGGCGAGGCGCCGGGGGCCGGGGCCTGCTCGACGAGCTCGTGCAGCCGGCGGGCGAGCTTCACCGGGGTGGTGCTGTCGAAGACGATCGACCCGGCCAGCCGCAGCCCGAGGACCTCGCCGAGCTGGTTGCGCAGCCCGACCGCGACGAGCGAGTCGAAGCCCAGCTCGAGGAAGCCGCGCTCCGGGTCGACCGCCGCCGGGTCCTCGTGCCCGAGCAGTCCGGCCGTGTAGCCGGTGACGAGCTCGACGAGCAGTGCCTCCCGGCCGGCGGCGTCGAGGCGGTGCAGCCGTTCGCGCACCGTGACCGGCGAGGAGCCGGCGACGGCGGCGGTGCGGCGGGTGCGGGGCACCAGGTCGCGCCACAGCGCGGGCAGCGCCTGCTGCACGGCGAGACCGGCGACGTTGATCCGGGTCGGGACGACGACCGGTTCCGGGCGGGCGAGTGCGGCGTCGAACAGGGCGAGGCCGTCGGCGGCGTCGAGGGCGGGCAGGCCGCCGCGGGCCATCCGGTCGAGGTCGGCGTCGGTGACCTGCTCGGTCATGCCGCTCCCGCGGCCCCACGGGCCCCAGCCCAGCGACACCGCGGGCAGGCCGAGCCCGGCCCGGTACCCGGCGAGGCCGTCGAGTCCGGCGTTGGCGGCGGCGTAGTTGGCCTGCCCGGCGCTGCCGAGGATCCCCGACACCGACGAGTACAGGACGAAACCGGCCAGCGGCAGCTCGCGGGTCGCGGCGTGCAGGTGCCACGCCGCGTCGAGCTTGGGGCGCAGCACCCCGGCGAGGCGCTCCGGGGTGAGCGAGCCGGTCAGGCCGTCGTCGAGGACGCCGGCGGTGTGCACGACCGCGGTCAGCGGGTGTCCGGCCGGGACGGAGCCGACCAGCGCGGCGACGGCGTCGGGGTCCCCGGCGTCGCACGCGGTGACGGCGACGGCGGCGCCGAGCTCGGTCAGCTCCTCGCACAGCTCGGCGGCACCGGGGGCGTCCGGGCCGCGGCGGCTGGCCAGCAGCAGGTTCCGGGTGCGGCCGGTCGTGACGAGGTGCCGGGCGAGCAGCGCGCCGAGCCCGCCGGTGCCGCCGGTGACCAGGACGGTGCCGTCGGGGTCCCAGTCCGCCGCCGTACGCGCGGTGTCCGGCACGGTGTCCGGCGCGATCTCCGGCAGCCGGGCCAGGCGGGCGGCGCGGACCTCGTGCTCGCGGACCAGCAGCTGCTGCTCGTCGAGCAGCAGCAGGTGCGGCAGGACCCCGGCCGAGCGGAACGTGTCGTCGAGGTCGACCAGCCGGATCCGGCCCGGGTTCTCGGTCTGCGCGGCACGCACCAGACCCCAGACGGCGGCGGCCGCCGGGTCGGTGACGGTCTCGCCGTCGGCGGCGACCGCCCCCCGGGTGACGACGACCAGGCGCGCGTCGGCGAGGCGCGGCTCGGCGAGCCACTCCTGCAGCAGGCCCAGCACCCGGGTGGTGAGGGTGTGCACGGCGGCCGCACCGCCGTCGGGGTCGCCGACGACGGGGATGAGGAAGACGTCGGGGGCGAGACCGGTGTCGCCGACGGCGCCGCCCAGGGACTCGGCGTAGGCGCTGACGGTCTCGTCGGCGCGGTGCATCGCGTAGCCGAGGTCGAGCTCGTCGTCGCCGACGACGGCCCAGCGGGTACCCGCGGCGCGGTCACCGAGCTCGACCGGTGTCCAGTGCAGGCCGAACAGCCCGCCCTGCCCGGTCGCGGCGGGTGCCTGCGTGTCGCCCGTGCCGGTGTGCACGGCGTCGGCGGTGAGCACCGGTGCCCCGGTGGGGTCGGTGGCGACGAGGCCGAACGTGCCGGTGCCGGTCCCGGTGAGCCGCACGCGCAGCGTGGTGGCACCGGTGGCGTGCAGGGTCAGGCCCTCGATGCGCGCCGGGCCCGCCCCGGGGTCCGCGGTGGCGGTCGGGCCACCGTCGAGCGCGGATGCGGTGGCCAGCGCGGCGCCCAGCAGCGCCGGGTGCAGGCCGTAGCCGTCGGCGGCGGCACCGGTGGGCAGGGTGACCTCGGCGAGGACCTCCCCGTCCCGCACCCACACCTGGTCCGGCCCGGTGTCCCGGGCCGGCACCGCGCGGGCGTCGCGGGGTGGCCACTCCCCCGGGTCGGTCGTGCCGACCCGGTCGGCCTCGTGCGCGAGGACGCCGCGGGCGTGCAGGGTCCACGGAGCGTCGTCGGAGGACCGGGCGTGCACGGTGAGGTCCCGGCGGCCGCGGTCACCGGGGGCGCCGACGCCGACCTGCAGGACGGCGCCGTCGCGACCGACGGCCAGCGGCGCGAGGAGGTCGAGCTCGGCGATGTGGGGGGCACCGACCTGGTCGCCGGCGCGGATCGCGAGCTCGGCGAACACCGCGCCGGGCACGTCGACGCGGCCGTCGGTCCGTTCCGGCCCGAGCCACGGCTGGGTACGGGGGGAGAGCCGTCCGGTGAGGACGGTGCGGTCGGCGTCGGCGAGGACGACGGCGGCGCCGACCAGCGGGTGCCCGGCCGCGGTCAGGCCGAGCCCGGCGGCATCGCCGGTGGCGGCACGCAGCGTCGGCCAGTACCGCTCGCGGTCGAAGGCGTAGGTGGGCAGCGTGACCGGGGCGGCGCCCGGGGTGGTGGTCCCCTCGGCGACGGCCGCCCAGTCGACGTCGGTCCCGCGGGTCCACAGCGCACCGGCCGCGGCGAGCAGGGTGGCCTCCTCCCCCGCGCCGCGCCGCAGTGCGGGGACGGCGACGGCGCCGGGGGCGTTCTCGGCGACCAGCGCGGACAGCACGGCGTCCGGGCCGAGCTCGAGGAAGGTCCGCACGCCCAGGCCGGCCAGGGCCGCGACCCCGTCGCCGAAGCGGACGGCGCCGCGGGCGTGCCGCACCCAGTAGCCGGGGTCGGTGAGCTCGCCGGACACCTCGCCGGTCAGGTTCGAGACGACGGGGATCCGTGGCTCGGCGAAGGTGAGGCCGTCGACGACCCGGGCGAACTCGGCGAGCATCGGGTCGATCAGCGGCGAGTGGAAGGCGTGGCTGACGGACAGGGTGCGGACGCGCCGGCCCCGGTCCTCGAACCGGGCCGCGACGGCGGCGACGGCGTCGGCGTCGCCCGAGACCACGACCGCGTCGGGACCGTTGACGGCGGCGATCGCGACGTCGTCGCCCAGCAGCGGGGCGACCTCGTCCTCGCGGGCCTGCAGCGCGACCATCGCCCCGCCCGCGGGCAGGTCGGCCATGAGCCGGGCGCGGGCGGCGACGAGGGTGCAGGCGTCGTCGAGGGACAGGATCCCGGCGACGTGTGCGGCGGTGATCTCGCCGACCGAGTGGCCCCCGACGTGGCCGGGGCGCACCCCCCAGGACTCGACGAGCCGGTGGAGCGCGACCTCGATCGCGAACAACGCGGGCTGGGTGAACCGGGTGTCGTCGAGCGCGACCCGGTCGCTGCCCCAGACGACCTCGCGCAGCGACGCACCGAGCCGGGCGTCGAGCAGGGCGACGGTCTCGTCGAACGCCGCCGCGAACACCGCGAACCGGGCGTGCAGCTCGCGGCCTGCGCCGAGCCGCTGCGAGCCCTGCCCGGAGAACAGGACGGCGAGCCCGCCGCGGTCACCGGTGGGGACGACGTCGCGGGCGGCCTCGGTGAGCCCGTCGCCGGTGTGGACGAGCAGCGCGCGGTGCGCGAACGGGGTGCGGGTGGTGGCCAGCGCCTGGCCGACGTCGGCCGGTACGGGCGCCGCCGCGAGGGCACGGACCCGTTCCAGCTGGGCGTCCAGTGCCGTGGCGGAGCGCGCCGAGACCGGCCAGGCGACGGCCTGCGGGCGCACCGCGGGCCCGGTGGGGACCGTGGACCCCGTGGGCTCCGCCGGGTCGGTGGGAGCCTGTTCCAGCACGACGTGGGCGTTGGTGCCGCTGATCCCGAACGACGACACCCCTGCACGCCGCGCACGCCCGGTGTCCGGCCACGCGGTCTGCCCGGTGAGCAGCCGGACCGCCCCCGCGGACCAGTCGACGTGGCTCGACGGCGCGTCGACGTGCAGGGTGCGGGGCAGCGTCGCGTGCTGCAGCGCCAGCACGGTCCGGATCACCCCGGCGGCACCGGCGGCGGCCTGGGTGTGGCCGAGGTTGGACTTCACCGAGCCGAGCAGCAGCGGCCGGTCGGGGTCACGGTCGGCGCCGTAGGTGGCGAGCAGGGCCTGGGCCTCGATCGGGTCGCCGAGCGCGGTGCCGGTGCCGTGCGCCTCGACGGCGTCGACGTCGGCCGGGGACAGCCCGCCGCTGGCCAGCGCCTGGCGGATCACCCGCTGCTGGGCCGGCCCGTTCGGGGCGCTGAGCCCGTTCGACGCGCCGTCGGAGTTCACCGCGGAGCCGCGGAGCACGGCGAGCACCGGGTGCCCGTGCGCGCGGGCGTCGGCGAGCTTCTCGACCACGAGCAGGCCGATCCCCTCGGACCAGCCGGTGCCGTCGGCGCCGTCGGCGAAGGCCTTGCAGCGTCCGTCCGGGGCGAGGCCGCCGTGCAGGCTGAACCCGGAGAAGTTCGCCGGGGTGGTCATCACGGTCACGCCACCGGCGAGCGCCAGACCGCACTCGCCGCTGCGCACGGCCTGGGCGGCGAGGTGCAGCCCCACCAGCGCCGACGAGCACGCCGTGTCCAGGGTGACGGCGGGGCCCTGCAGCCCGAGGGCGAACGACACCCGGCCGGACAGCACGCTGGCGGCGAGGCCGTTGCCGGCGTAGCCGCCCATGTCGTCGGCGGAGGCGAGGACGAGGTGGGTGTAGTCCTGGCCGTTGGTGCCGACGAAGACCCCGGTGCGGCTGCCGCGCAGCCCCGCGGGGTCGATCCCGGACCGTTCGAACGCCTCCCACGCGGTCTCCAGCAGCAGCCGCTGCTGCGGGTCCATCGCGAGCGCCTCGCGCGGGGAGATGTCGAAGAACGCGGGGTCGAATTCGGCGGCGCCGGGCAGGAACCCGCCCCGCTGGGTGGCGCTCGCCGCGGGACCGTCGCCGGCCAGCGCGTCGAGGTCCCAGCCGCGGTCGTCGGGGAACGGGCCGATGCCGTCGCGGCCGGCGGTGAGCAGCTCCCACAGGTCTTCCGGGGAGCGCACCCCGCCGGGGAACCGGCAGGCCATCCCGACAATCGCGACCGGCTCGTGCCGGGCTGCCTCCGCCTCGGCCAGTCGTCGCCGGGTGTCGTGCAGATCGGCCGTGACCCACTTCAGGTAGTCGACGAGCTTCTGTTCGTCGGGCATGGTCCTGTCCGCCTCTCTCGTTCGTGGGGGTCCGGGGTCAGCGCGCCGACGACCGGCCGAGTTCGTTGTCGATGAAGGCGAGGACCTGCTCGGTGCTCGCCGATTCGAGGCGTTCGTCGACGGCGGTGCGGCCGTCGGGGTCGGCGCCGTCGGTGCGGGCCCCGTCCCACTGCTCCAGCAGTCGGCGCAGCCGGCGGGCGACCCCGCTACGGGTCTCGGCGTCGGCACCGTCGGGGGACAGCGCGGCCTCCAGCCGGTCCAGCTCGGCCAGCGGGGAGGACGCCCCCCGGTCCGCCGAGCCGAGCACCTCCTCGTCGAGGTGGCGGGCCACCTCGGCCGGGGTGGGGTGGTCGAACACCAGCGTTGCCGGGAGCCTGGACCCGGTGGCGGCCGCCAGCCGCATCCGCAGCTCCAGACCGGTGAGCGAGTCGAACCCGAGCCGGCTGAAGTGCCGGTCGGCGGGGACCGCCTCGGCACCGGTGTGCCCGAGCACCGCCGCGGTCTCGGCGCGGACGAGCGCCAGCAGCTCGGCGTGCCGGGCGCCGGGCTCCATCCCGGCGAGCCTGCGGAGCAGACCGCCCGCGCCCTCGGTGGCGGCCGCGGTCCGGCGCCTGCCGCGCACCAGGGCGCGGAGCACGGCCGGGACGTCGTCGACGGCGGTCCCGGCCCCGGCGGCGAACCGGGCGGCGACGGCGAACCGGTCGCCCCGGGCCAGGGCGGTGTCGAACAGGGCGAGGCCCTGCGCGGGCTGCAGCGGCGGCATCCCGGACCGTTCGTGCCGCTCCCGTTCGGCGGCGTCGAGGGTGCCGGTCATGCCGGCGTCGGCCGACCACGGCCCCCAGGCCAGCGAGAGCCCGGGCAGGCCGTGTGCCGCGCGGTGCGCGGCGAGTGCGTCGAGGAGGCTGTTGGCGGCCGCGTAGTTGCCCTGGCCGGGGCCGCCGGTGATCCCGGCGACCGAGGAGTACAGGACGAACGCGGCCAGCGGCAGGTCCCGGGTGGCCTCGTGCAGGTGCCACGCCGCGTCGGCCTTCGGCCGCAGTACCCGGTCCATCCGGGCGGCGTCCAGCGAGCCGACGGTGGCGTCGTCGAGTACCCCTGCGGTGTGCACCACCGCGGTCAGCGGGTGGGCGGCCGGCACGGCGCCGACCAGCTCCGCGACCGCCGCCGGGTCGGCGACGTCGCAGGCCGCGAGGGTGACCTCGGCTCCGAGTGCGGCGAGCTCGGCACGCAGCTGCGCCGCGCCGGGCGCGTCCGGGCCCCGACGGCCGGCGAGCAGCAGGTGCCGCACACCGCGTGTGGTGACCAGGTGCCGGGCGAGCAGGGCGCCCAGGCCTCCGGTGCCGCCGGTGACCAGGACGGTGCCGTCCGGGGCCCACGCCGCCGCCGGTGCGGGTGCGTCCGGGGTGGCCCGGGTCAGCCGGGCGACGGTGAGGGCGCCGCCGCGCACGGCGGCCTGGGTCTCCCCGGCCGCGGCCAGGCCGGGCAGTGCCGCCAGTGCGGCGTCGAGACCGGCGCCGGGGTCGGCCGGGTCGAGGTCGAGCAGCAGCATGCTGCCCGGGACCTCCGACTGGGCGGAGCGCACGAGCCCCCACACCGGGGCGGCGCCGAGGTCGTGGACGTCCTCGGCCGGTCCGGTGGCGACCGCACCCCGGGTGACGACGACGAGCCGGGAGCCCGCCGTGCGGGAGTCACCGGACCAGCGCTGCAGCAGCTCCAGCACGGCACCGGTGGTGGCGCGGGTCCGGCCGGGGAGATCCGCGCCCCCCATGTCCGGTGTCCCGGCTCCCGGCGCCCCGGTGATCGGCGCCCCGGTGATCGGCGCGAGGACGACCGGGGGCAGCGGGTCGCCGGAGTCGAGGAGCGCGCCGACCGAGCCGGCGCGGACCGGCGGGGTCGGGCCGGACGCGGCCAGGGCGGCGTCGAGCTCGGCGGGCGCGTCACCGAGGATCCCCCACCCGGCCGTGCCCGCCCGGTCCACCGCGGGCGCGGCGGTCCAGTCGAGGGTGAGCAGGACCGCGTCGGTGGACGCGGCCGGGCCGTCCGCGGCGGTGGGCTCGGCCAGGGTCAGCTCACCGGCGGTCAGGACCGGTGCGCCCTGCGCGTCCCAGGCGGCGAGCGCCCGGGTGCCGTCGCCGCGGTCGGTGAGGCGGACCCGCAGCACGGTGGCGTCCGAGGCGTGCAGGGTGAGGCCCCGCAGCGCGGTGAGGTCGGCGACGTCGGTGGCGGCGCCGAACCGGACGGCGACGTCGAGCAGCGCCGGGTGCAGGGTGTAACCGGCGGGCTGCTCGGTGAGCTCGAGCTCGGCGAGCAGGTCACCGTCGTGCCGCCACCCCCCGCGGACCCGCACCGGTCCGACGGTGTCGGGCAGCCCGGTCAGCGCCTCGGCGCCCTGCGGGGGCCACACGGGCTCCGGCTCGGGCACCGGCGCGGCGGCCGCGGACAGCGTGCCGCCGGCGTGCCGGGTCCACGGGCCGTCCGGGTCGTCGGCGGCGCGGGCGTGCACGGCCAGCGTGCGGCGGCCGTCGTCGTCCGGTTCCCCGACGCGGACCTGCAGCAGCTGCGCCGTCCCGCTGCCCAGGGGGGCGGTGATCGTCAGCTCCTCGACGGTCGTCACGCCGGCCTCGTCGCCCGCGCGGACGGCGAGCTCGGCGAGCACCGCCGCGGGCAGCGCGGGCAGGTCGCCGGCGGCCGGGTCCACGAGGGTGGGCGTGAGACGGCCGGTCAGCAGGATCTCGCCGGACCCGGCGACGGTGGTCGCGGCGCCGAGCAGCGGGTGTCCGCCGGCGCGCAGGCCGAGGCCGCCCGCGTCGGCGGGGGCCGCGGCGGCGACCGTGGGCCAGAACCGCTCCCGCTGGAAGGGGTAGGTCGGGAGCGCCACCCGGCCGGCCGCGGTCCCGGCGAGGACCGCCGTCCAGTCCACCCCGGTCCCGGCGACGTGCAGCCTGCCCAGCGCGGTGAGCAGCGCGCGCTCCTCGGTGTCCGGGCCGCGCAGGGCCGGGACGACCACCGCGGTGTCCTCGACGCACGCGCGGGTCGGCGCGGACAGCACCGCGTCCGGGCCGATCTCGAGGAACGCGGTGATCCCGCTCCCGGTCAGTGTCCGCACGGCGTCGGCGAAGCGCACGGTGTCGCGCACGCCCCGCACCCAGTGCTGCGGGTCGCACAGCTCGGTGGTGGCCGCGGCGCCGGTCACGGTCGAGACCACGGGGATCCGCGGCTCGACGGGGTTCAGACCGGCGACGACGTCACGGAACCCGTCGAGCATCGGCTCCATCAGCGGCGAGTGGAAGGCGTGGCTGACCCGCAGCGCCCGCGTGCGGCAGCCGCGGGCGGCGAGCGCGTCCGCGACGGCGGCGACCTCGTCCGTGGGCCCGGAGAGGACCACCGCGGACGGGCCGTTCACCGCGGCGACGGCCACGCCGCCGGTCAGCAGTGGTGTGACGTCGCCGGGGTCCGCCTCGACGGCGACCATCGCGCCGCCGACCGGCAGCGCCGCCATCAGACGGGCCCTGGCGGTGACGAGCGTGCAGGCCTCGTCGAGGGTGAACACCCCGGCCACATGCGCGGCGGCGACCTCACCGACCGAGTGCCCGGCGACGGCGTCCGGGGTCACGCCCCACGACTCCAGCAGCCGGAACAGCGCGACCTCGACCGCGAACAGCGCGGGCTGGGTGACACCGGTGTCGTCGAGCGCGGTGGGGTCCTCGCCCCACAGCACGGCGCGCACCGTCGGGTCCAGGTGGGCCAGCGTCGTGTCCAGCGCGTCGGCGAACACCGGGTGGCGGGCGTGCAGCGCGCGGCCCATGCCGAGGCGCTGGGCACCCTGCCCGGAGAACAGGAACGCGGTGGACCGTTCGGCCGCCTCGCCGCGGGCGACCTCGGTGACGCCGTCGGCGTCGGCGAGCAGCACGGCACGGTGCTCGAACAGCGACCGGCCGACGGCCAGCGCGTGTCCGACCTCGGCGGCGGTGGTGAGGTCCGGACCGCCGGTCGCGGCGCGGAGCCGGTCGAGCTGGGCGTCGAGCGCGGCCGCCGACCGGGCGGAGACCACCCACGGGGTGACCACGGGCGCCGGTGCCCGCGTGGGCTCCGGCAGCTGCGGGGCCTGCTCCAGCACGACGTGGGCGTTGGTGCCGCTGATCCCGAACGAGGAGACCCCGGCCCGGCGGGCACGGCCGGTCTCCGGCCAGGGGGTCGGCTCGGTGACCAGCTCGACCGCACCGGCGGTCCAGTCGACCCGGCTCGACGGGTCGGTGACGTGCAGCGTGCGCGGCAGCGTGCCGTGCTGCAGCGCGAGGATCATCTTGATCAGTCCGGCGGCGCCGGCCGCGGCCTGGGTGTGGCCGATGTTGGACTTCACCGAGCCGAGCAGCAGCGGGTGCTCCCGGTCCCGGCCGTAGGCGGCGAGCAGCGCCTGGGCCTCGATCGGGTCGCCGAGCACGGTGCCGGTGCCGTGCGCCTCGACGGCGTCGACGTCGGCCGGGGTCAGCCCGCCGGAGGCGAGCGCCTGACGGATGACCCGCTGCTGGGACGGCCCGTTGGGCGCGGTGAGGCCGTTCGAGGCGCCGTCGGAGTTGACCGCCGAACCGCGGACGACGGCGAGGATGTCGTGCCCGCGGGCGAGGGCGGTCGACTGCCGCTCCAGCACCAGCACGCCGACGCCCTCGGACCAGCCGGTGCCGTCGGCGTCGTCGGAGAACGCCTTGCACCGCCCGTCGGGGGCGAGGCCGCCCTGGCGGGTGAACCCGGCGAAGCTGGTGGAGGTCGACATGACGGTGACGCCACCGGCGAGCGCGGCGTCGCACTCCCCCGCGCGCAGCGCCTGGGCCGCCCAGTGCACCGCGACCAGCGACGACGAGCACGCGGTGTCGACGGTGACCGCGGGCCCCTCCAGTCCGAACGCGTAGGCGAGCCGGCCGGAGATGACGCTCGCGGCGAGGCCGGTGCCCGCGTGGCCCTCGACGTCGTCCGGGGAGCGCAGCAGCAGGTTCGCGTAGTCCTGCCCGTTGGTGCCGACGAACACGCCGGTGCGGCTGCCGCGCAGCCGGGCCGGGTCGGTCCCGGTGCGTTCGAACGCCTCCCAGGTGGTCTCCAGCAGCAGCCGCTGCTGCGGGTCCATGGCGACGGCCTCGCGGGGCGAGATGTCGAAGAAGGCGGGGTCGAACCCGGCGGCGTCGTGCAGGAAGCCGCCCTCCCGGGTGGCGCTGCGGCCCTGCCCGTCACCGGCGAGGACGCCGAGGTCCCAGCCGCGGTCGGTGGGGAAGCCGGTGATGCCGTCGCCGCCGTCGGCGAGCAGCTGCCAGAACTCCTCGGGCGTGCTGACGCCGCCGGGGAACCGGCAGGCCGTGGCGACGACGACGACCGGGTCGTCGCCGTCGACCGCGGTGTGCTCGACGGGCCCGGCGCCGTCCGCGCCGCCGGTGTCACCGGTGAGCTCGGTGACCAGGTGTGCGGCCAGCACCCGGGGGGTGGGGTGGTCGAAGACCAGGCTCGCGGGCAGGGACAGCCCGGTCGCGGCGGACAGCGCGTTGCTGAGCTCCACCGCGGTGAGCGAGTCGAAGCCCAGGTCGCCGAACGGTTTCCCGGGGCGGATCGCCTGCGGGCCGGTGTGTCCCAGTACCCCGGCGGCGGTGTCGCGCACCAGGTCGAGCAGGACGGCCCGGCGCTCCTCCGGTCCGGCCGCGGCCAGCCGGGCACCCAACCCGCCGGCGACGTCGTCGCGGCGTCGGCGGGTCTCCTGCGCGGCCCGGGCGATGTCCCGTGCCGCGGGCAGGTCGGCGAGCAGTGGGCTGGGGCGCACCGAGAGCAGCGCCTCCAGCAGGCGCGGGTGGGTGAGGTCGGCGACCACCAGGGTCGGGGCCGGCTCGGCGACCGCGCGGACCAGCGCCCGCACGGCGAGGTCGGGGTCCAGCTGCCCGTCCGGGACGGTGCCGGTGCCGGTGTGCGCGGCGG